>CAIYFY010000137.1 GCA_903925535.1 uncultured Bacteroidota bacterium
ATTTTTTCAACAGTCTGGATTCAGTCAGGCATGGTAGATCTGTGCGCGTTGCCTGGTACGGCGACTCCTTTGTAGAGGGAGATATACTCATTGGCGACCTGCGTGATACACTTCAGGCGCTTTGGGGCGGACACGGAGTTGGTTTTGTTCCTGTCACTTCCGAGGTAGCTCAATTCAGGAGAACAGTCAGGCATCAGTTTGGAGGCTGGAATACCTTCTCCATCATCAAAAAGAACGTCCCTCGACCTCCTGTCGGGATCAATGGCTATGCGTGTCAGCCCTCGGGCGTGGCCCGCCTCTCCTACGAAGGCACCACGTCTTTTGCCAGAACACGCAGCTGGAGCGATATACGCCTGTTCTACTCTTCAGCCGGTCCGGCTACATTTACGTTAAAGATAAATAGTGATCCGGCCCGGGATGTACTGCTGGATGGCGGAAACACAGCCGTCAGGCAGTGGAAGTGGTCCGCCAGCGGTGGCAATGCGACAAGCTTCTCTGCCAGTTTTTCGCAGGCCGACAGTCTGCTGATTTACGGAGCAGCGCTGGAAGGAGGACCCGGAATTTACATAGACAATTTTTCAGTCCGCGGAAACAGCGGAGGTGCTCTGTGCCTGCTCAAGCCCGAAGTAATCAGATCATTCACCAGTCTCAGACCATGCGATCTGGTAATCCTGCAGGTAGGCCTCAATGCAGTTACAGGAAGCCTCAACAATATCAGCTGGTACGAATCCGAACTTGACAAAACCGTAAGACACCTTAAAAACTGTTTCCCCGGGGTACAGATCATGATTATCAGTGTGGGCGACCGCGGTGGTAAAAACGGAGAAGAACTGGGCACCATGAAAAGTGTCTATGCCATCTCCGAGATGCAGCGGAACCTGGCCCGCAGGCATGGCCTGCTGTTCTTCGACCTCTTCCACGGAATGGGCGGAACCAACTCGATTATCCGGATGGCAGCCCAGAGACCGCGTCTGGCCAATACAGACTATACTCACCTCACACACGACGGGGGCAGGGTAATCGGACTGATGCTGGCGGATCTGTTTGTACGTGAAAGAAACCGCTATTCACAGAAATAACGCCTCATGAGAAATAATACCTTTCCCGGCTCTGTACAGTTGCGTACCTTTTACGTGATAGCCTTCCTGACTCTCTTCATCGGCCAGTGTCATTCTCAGTTCAGGCCTCCCCGTGTTGAAATCACAGAAGCCGATACGGTCGGTTATGCCTTTGTTTCCGGCGACAGCAACAGCATCAGCCTGTCGGGCACCCTGAATCCGTTTTTTGAAAAGCTGATGGCTCAGAGAACCGGCGGCGGGAAAAAGATCAGTATTGTACATATCGGTGATTCCCATATTCTGGGTAATTTCCTGACCCATGAGGTAAGGAGCCGCCTGCAGCGCGAATTCGGCGATGCCGGACGCGGCTTTGTCTTTCCCTATAAACTGGCCGGAACCAATGGCCCGAGGGATTATCTTGTGGAAACCAATTGCCGCTGGACTAGCTCCAATTGCCAGCGAAACCTGGCTGCAGAAACCAACTACGGAATATCAGGCTTCCGGCTGGAGACAATCAGTTCAAACGGAGAACTGACGCTCAGACTGCGCGATTCAGTTACTTCTGAAACAAAACTGTTCTCAAAACTTACCATTTTTCAAACAAAAGATCCGGAAAATTATGACCTCGAGGTCCGTGATGAATCCTCCTCCCGGACAGCCCATCTTTATCTGGAAGATGATTACTCCCGTTCCTACTTTTTCGACAAACCAGTTGCGCAGGCTACCGTCTCTGCCCGGAAAAGCGATGGCATACAAACCAGATTTGTAATTGACGGAATTTCCCTGGAGAACGAACTCAGCGGGGTGCTGTATCACTCCATCGGAGTAAACGGAGCCAAATTTATGGATTTCGCACGCGCCAGGTACTTTGC
>CAIYFY010000138.1 GCA_903925535.1 uncultured Bacteroidota bacterium
GTAGTTCAGTGCAATGGGGGTAGTCCACACAGACGGCGCGCCCGGTTTGTCCTTGAGCAGCAGCATCGGGTTCTCTGTGACATACATCTGATCGTCCCAGTCCAGAAAACTGTTGCCGGAAGCGGGCAGGTATAAAACAAGCGCAATAAGTGCAACGAGCGCGGGAGCCCACAGAAATGTGTAGGAACGAGCGGGTTCACCAGGTGATTCAACCGTTACAGTGCCTGTGGTTTGCTTTTTTTTAGCCATTTTTTGACTTTTTGTATTCGACCGCAAATCTATAAATAATACCAGGAGCATTTTTTTCCGTGGCATAAAATCCACCACTTACTTTGGCTCCCTACCCCATCGGATCCACATCAACCGAAACGGTCACCTGTGAAAAGCCGGATTTGCCGTTCATTGTTTCAGATACAGTTTTAATCAACTGCTTGCTGCCATTCAGAATTCCGGCGTTTTTTTCCAGTTTCAGCATGATGTCCTGTCCGAAACATCCCCTGACCCGGGCTATATTGGGAATCACGGGGCCAAGTACCCGATCACCGAGCTTATCGCGCAGGGCTGCAGCAAACCAGGCTGCGGCTGCATTAACGGTCTGCGGATCCTTGTGCCTGAGCTCCAGGTGAATCAGTCTGTAGTAGGGCGGGTAGTTAAACTCCTGTCTTTCTGCCAGCTCACGCTGCACAAACGAGTCAAAATCATGTTTGAGCACTTCCTGAATAACCGGGTGCTTCGGATCGTAAGCCTGAATCAGTACCTGTCCGCGTTTGTTTTTTCGGCCAGCCCTGCCTGCTACCTGCGTGAGCAACTGGAAAGCGCGCTCCCCTGCCCTGAAATCCGGGAAACGGGTGAGCGAATCGGCAGCCAAAACACCCACAAAGCCTACATTCTCAAAATCAAGTCCTTTCGTCACCATCTGTGTTCCCACCAGAATATCAATCCTGCGCTCTTCGAAATCATTGAGCAGTGCTATCAGCCCTGATCGGGCGCCGGCGGTGTCCATATCCATGCGGGCAAGACGGGCTTCCGGGAGAAACAGTTTCAGCTCATCCTCAATTTTTTCAGTACCGAACCCCTTCAGCGATATTTTGCCTGAACCGCAGGCCGGACATGTGACAGCCGGGTTATCGGTGTAGCCGCAATAATGGCATCGGAGCCGGTTGGTCAGTTTGTGGTAGGTCAGACTCACATCGCAGTGTTTGCACATGGCATTCCAGTCGCAAACCTCGCAGCGCAGCACCGGTGCATAACCCCTCCGGTTCTGAAAGAGAATAGCCTGTTCTCCCCTCGAAATGGTTTCAGCGAGTTTATCCAGCAGCGGTTTCGAGAAAATACTCTGCATTTGTCGTGTTTTCAGCTGCTCGCGCAGGTCCACCACGGCAATTTCCGGCATTTCCACCCCACTGAAGCGGTCCTTCATTTCAACCAGACCGTACTTCCCTGAAAGTACATTGTGCCACGTTTCAAGAGAAGGAGTAGCAGTTCCCAGCAGTGTTTTGGCTCCGTACAGTCCGGCCAGATAGATTACGGCATCGCGGGCGTGGTAGCGCGGAGCCGGGTCGTACTGTTTGAATGATGAGTCGTGCTCCTCATCTACAACAATCAGTTTCAGGTTTTTAAATGGCAAAAAAAGTCCGCTCCGGGCGGCCAGGATGACAGATTTGCCGGCCTGGGCTGCTTTCCACACCTCCACCCGCTCCTGGCTGTTTATTTTGGAGTGATAAACAGTAACCTCATCGCCGAATACCTTCTGCAGGCGACTGATGATCTGGGTGGTCAGTGCTATTTCCGGCAGCAGATACAGCGCCTGTCCGCCATCTCTGATGACCCGCTGTATCAGCTCTGTGTAAACACGTGTTTTACCGCTACCCGTCACACCGGAAAGCAGGACGACGTTTTTGTCCTCAAAATGACTGTCAATTTCAGCGAGTGCGCGTTCCTGTTGGGCTGTGAGCGTGTCGGCGTCGGCAACATCATGTCCAAAACCGCCCAGACGGCTAACCTCCTGTTCGTACAATTCCAGAACCCCCTTCTTCACGAGCGTCCGAAGTGACGATTCTGACACATCAGCTTTGTCGAGCAGTTCACGCTTTCTTACAAACGGCCGGCTTTTTTCCAGTACCAGAAAAGCCATCATGATTTCCAGTTGCCGGTCTTTGGACTGCAACTCTTCGAATACCTCGCGCATCAGGGCCTCCTGTCCGCGCAGACGGGCACCCATGCGCACGCCTGTTACCTTCCTGGACTGATACTTTTCCTGCAACTCTTCCCTGAGAAAGAGAATACCCTTGTTGAGTAACCGCTGAATTACCGGAAATACTGTTTTCTTGTTGAGGATCTTGCGGGCATCGTCCACACTGATCTCGCGCTGAATGAGCAGTGCTTCGGCAATCAGATACTCCTCGTCATCCAGATCGGAGAAATCGTCACCGGAATCTTCATTCCGAACGATACGCGTTTCGCTGCTCAGTTTGAGGCGCCCCGGGAGTGCAGCCGACATCACCTCGCCCAGCGATGAGCAGTAATACTGTGCTATCCAGTCCCAGAGTTCCAACTGGCGCGGAGTAATCATGGACACCTCATCCAGCACTGAAACAATCGGCTTTACGGCATAATCAGGGGCAGATTCGTGAATTTTTTCCACCAGACCACTGTAAAGCCTGCTGCGGCCAAACTGCACCTCCACCCGTACGCCGGGCATTATCAACTCCCTGATTGAATCAGGAACTGCATAGGTGTAAGTGCGTTTGGGAAGCGCGAGTGGCAGAATTATATCAGCGTAAAAGGGCATAGCATACAAAGGTACAGTCTTGGTATTAATTTTTTTTGCGAATACTTGACAACTGATACAGATTATACCTTAATTTTGTGTCCCGAACGCAGATGTCTGCGCAAGGCTCCTATTTTTTTACCAAACTCAAATAAATAATTGGCATTTAAACCTTCCCGTCCAACCCCTGCCGGCAACCGGCCGAGTGGCCCCCGTCCCGGCGGTCCCCGCCCCATGAACCGGGGACCAAGACCTCCCGAGCATAATATCAATAATTTCATACGTGCCACCGAAGTACGTCTCGTTGGAGATAACCTGGACGAGGTCAGTGCTGCTGTGGGAGAAACCGTGGAAAGCGGTGTGTATGCCACATCCAAACTGTTGAAATGGGCCGATGATGCGGGCCTGGATCTGGTTGAAATCACGCCGAACGCCGTACCTCCGGTCGTTCGCATCGTTGATTACAACAAGTTTCTGTATCAAAAGAAAAAGCGTGAGAAGGAGCTTAAATCCAATCAGGTCAAAGTTGACCTCAAGGAGATACGTTTCGGACCGGAAACCGGTGAGCACGACTTTGAATTCAAGCTGCGTCACGCCAAAACATTCCTGAACGAAGGAAACAAGGTAAAGGCGTATGTACAGTTCCGCGGCCGTGCCATTGTTTTCAAGGAAAGGGGCGAGCTGCTTCTGCTCAGATTCATGAAAGAACTCGAAGAATATGGAGTTGCCGAACAGCTCCCCAAGCTCGAGGGAAAGCGCATGATGGTCATTATGACGCCGAAAAAGTCGGCAGCGAAAAAGAAGACCGACTAGTTCTACATCAATCAACACATACTATAAATCCCGGCCCGTTCAATTACCTGAACGGGCTTTTTTGTTTCGCGTCACCTGATAGTGATAATTTTCAGTCATTTCTTTTGTGAATTCATTTGTTGAAACTATCTTTGCGCTCCGTTTGAAAAAATTTGTTTTATCATGCCTAAAATGAAGACCCACTCCAGCGCCAAGAAGCGTTTCAAGGTGACTGGCACGGGAAAAGTCAAGCGCAACCATGCGAGGTTGCGCCACATCGCAACTACTAAAACCAAAAAAGCCAAGCGCCACCTCGGTAACTCTGTTATCGTTGACCAGGCGGATCACGCTCGTATCGAGCGTCTGCTGGCTATTTAATGCAGTAGTTGCCTGAACCACATTTTTTAACGAGAGTACCGGAAAAAGTGCTTTAATGCCCCGGTGCTGCACTAAAAAAACTTGCAATGCCAAGAGCTACAAACAACCCGGCAAGCCGCGCACGCCGGAAAAGAATTATGCTGGCCGCCCGCGGTTATTTCGGCGCCCGTTCAAAAGTTTATACTGTTGCCAAGAATACGCTTGAAAAAGGCTGGCAGTATGCTTTCCGCGATCGTAAATTCAAGAAGCGCGTATATCGCCGTCTGTGGATTGCACGTATCAACGCTGCAACCCGCGCTCACGGTGTGAAGTACAGCAACTTCATCCACATGCTCAACCAGAAAGGTATCGGTCTGAACCGCAAAGCGCTGGCAGATCTCGCCCTCAACAACCCGGCTACTTTCAAAGCCGTTCTGGACGCAGCAAAGGGATAACCAACGCAAATGCGTTTATTAACATGAGCCGCCCTGTTCGCATGGCGGCTCATGCTGTTTTTATGCCCGTCTCTTCAGCAATGTATCTCAGTACACCGGCGGTATCTGTCGGCGAAAAAACCTTCCAGCTTCCGTATTTCCTGAACCAGGTAGCCTGTCTCTTGGCGTAATTGCGGGTGTGTTGCCTTATTTTGTCCACAGCCTGCTCAAAGGTCATTTTTCCGTCGAAATACTCGAAGAACTCCTCATATCCGACTGTTTTCAGGGCCGGCTTGTCCCGAAAGGGTATGAGCGACCGCACCTCTTCTTCCAGTCCCGCAGCAATCATGCGGTCAACGCGCTCGTTAATCCGCGCGTAAAGCTCAGCGCGGGGTATATCGGGCATTATATACAGAACACGGAATGGTCTTTCTGCGCGCGCACCCGTGCGAAAAGAAGAATACGGTTTGCCCGTCTGCAGACAAATTTCAAGCGCCCGGCGCAGTCGGGCGGGATTATTACGGTCAACTACGGCGA
This sequence comes from uncultured Bacteroidota bacterium, assembly GCA_903925535.1. Classification (GTDB taxonomy): domain Bacteria; phylum Bacteroidota; class Bacteroidia; order Chitinophagales; family Saprospiraceae; genus M3007. The sequence continues at coordinate 4,891 of CAIYFY010000138.1, forward strand.
AGTACGCGGGATCAGCTGCCTCCAGCTGGTCCTGAAGCCACGACAGTCCGCCGGACAGCTCACCTGCTTCAATCTGTTGCCGCACCTCATCCGAAACCTCCGGAAAGGAATCAAGTCCGTCGCATACCGCCTTGATATACAGACCGGAGCCGCCAGCCAGAATTGCAATATCCTTCCGGGAAAAGATTTGGCCGAGACAAGCCAGGGCATCGCGCTCATAGTCGCCGACACTGTAATCCTGACTGACAGAAAGGTGATTGATCAGGCAGTGCGGCGCGGACGCCAGTTCCTCAGGGGTTGCCTTGGCTGCACCTATGGTCAGTTCGTTGAAAACCTGCCTGCTGTCGGCAGAAACGACAGTCGTATGGTATGCCTTTGCCACCTCAATGGCAAGAGCAGTTTTGCCGGCAGCTGTTGCGCCACCTATTACAATGAGCCATTTAACAGCCATAATAAAATAAAAACGCGGAGTGGCAGTGATAGTTCAAACTGCCGCTCCGCGCTGATAGAGCATGTCTGCGGATCAGAACATTTCAACACCACCGAAGTGGAACGCACCCTCGATGGCTGCATTCTCGTCACTGTCGGAACCGTGAACCGCATTTTCGCCAACGCTGGTAGCATATTTGGCGCGGATAGTGCCTGGCTCGGCATTCGCCGGGTTGGTGGCGCCAATGAGCTTGCGGAAATCTTCTACTGCATTGTCCTTCTCAAGGATTGCAGCAACAATCGGACCACTGCTCATGAACTCGCAAAGTTCGCCATAGAACGGGCGCTCCTTGTGAACCTCATAAAATTCACCGGCCTTCTCAAGGCTCAGTTTGGTCAGCTTCATGGCAACGATGCGGAAACCCGCTTCGTTGATTTGCTGAAGGATATTGCCAATGTTGCCTGCGCGAACTGCGTCGGGCTTGATCATCGTGAATGTGCGGTTACCTGCCATAGCGGATGTAGAAATGTGTTTTTTTAAAAGAACGCACAAAGGTAAAACAAGATTTTATTTTAAAAGTCGTTTAAAACATGTCCAGTTTGAAAATAATCTCCTGCAACCACATTAATTCTATCTGAACAACGTACTTTTGCATTGATTTATCATGGAAATACCATCAGCACTCCGGCAATTAATCCGGGTACCTCAAAATGTCGCAATTTTCTCTCACCGGAATCCGGACGGGGATGCCATAGGCAGTGCGCTTGCCATGCGATTTTATCTTGAATCTTATGGTCATACTGTGCACGTGCTCTTTCCCTCTGAATACCCGAAAGAATTCGAGGTGTTACCCGGCGCCTCCGATGTAATGATCTGGGATATCCATACTGATGAATGTAAAGATTTGCTCACCCAGAAGAACCTTTTCTTCTTTCTGGACTTTAACTCGCTGAGCCGCATTGACAAGATGGGCGACTTCGTGCGCGAACTGCCCGGACAGCGTGTTATGATTGACCACCACCTTTATCCCGATCCGGTTGCCGATTTCATGTTTTCGGAACCTGATGCAAGCAGTACCTGTGAGTTGGTTTACCGGTTCATTGACGCTATGGACGACAGGGTGCGTATCAGTCCCCTGGTCGGAAAGTGCATCTACACCGGAATTGTTACCGATACAGGCTCCTTCAGGCATGCAACCAATCCGCAGATTTTCCGGATTACTGCCGATCTGATCGAACGCGGGCTGGATGATACCGGTGTGCAGGATATGATTTTCAACTCCAATGAGGAGCGGCATTTGCGCCTCCTGGGTCACTGTCTGGCCAATCGCATGGAATACTGGCCCGAGTACCGCACCGGACTGATCTGGCTCACCAAGCGTGATTACGAGGTTTTCGGTATTCAGCGGGGCGACACTGAAGGTATTGTCAACTATCTCCTCAGTATCCGCGATGTACGCCTCGCTGCATTCATTCACAATCAACCCACCGTCGTGAAACTCAGTCTGAGATCGAAGGGCGACCTCGATGTGCAGGAAATCTGCAAAAGACA
>CAIYFY010000139.1 GCA_903925535.1 uncultured Bacteroidota bacterium
GACTGCAAGGACCTGCTCAATCCGGGCGGACTGATCATGTACAACCGCCTCCATGGTGAGGATCTGGCTATAAGGTCGGTCACCGAACGTTTTTTTGTACAAAAATTCAGACAGATCTTCCCGGAAGGATGGTATATTGATACGCAGGGAAACTGGATTTTGTGTGCGGAAAATGGTTGAGTGGGTATGGGGGTATTGGGGTACTGGGTGTGGGGTATGGGGGTCGATATTCAACACCAGGGGTTCTTCACAGGGTAATACGAAAAGTGACCAAAACCGGTAAATGAACATTACAGAACAGCAGCAGTTGCTGCACGACTACCATGAAAGAGGCTTTGCGGTGATGGAGAATGCCTTCCCGCGTGCGCTTGCGCAGGCGTGCTGTGAGCTGATCTGGAAAGAAACCGGCTGCGAACCATACGATCGTAGTACCTGGCAAGAGCCCGTTATACGAATTGCCGAGATGACACAGGAGCCTTTTGTACAGGCAGCCAATACAGACCGACTGAGGAAGGCGTACGATTTGCTGGCTGGCACAGGAAACTGGTTACCGCGACAATCGCTGGGAAGTTTCCCGGTGCGTTTTCCGGTGGAAAAACAGGCGACAGACACCGGCTGGCACGTGGATGCCAGTTTTCCGGGCGAAGACCCGACCGATTACTTCAACTGGCGTGTCAACCATCGTTCGAAGGGCCGCGCATTGCTGATGCTGTTCCTTTTTACGGATACAGGCATGAATGATGCACCCACGCTCGTGCGCGACGGCTCACACACAGACGTGGCGGAACTGCTGAAGCATCACGGAGAGGCCGGGCTGTCGTTCATGGAACTGGCTCAACTGCTCGATACATTACCAGAGAGACCGGTATCAGCAGCAACCGGAGCAGCGGGGACGGTCTATCTCTGCCATCCGTTCCTGGTACACCGGGCGCAGGATCACAGGGGAACAAGTCCGAAAATTATGGCGCAGCCGCCCCTGATGCGCGCAGACTAATTCATCATGCGCCAGAAGAGTTCCTTCATGAGCTCAGCTTCATCTGCACTGTCATTCTCTACCCCTTTTGAGCGCAGGTCGAAAGTTTTAAGCAGCGAGATAATCTGAATCACCTGAGCCTGGGAGTAATTGGGCAGCGCAGCACGGTATTCTTTCAGAAACCATTCGGAGCGCAGATCGAGCGCTTTCAAAATCTCGGCATCCGGCCTGCCCTTCAGCGAGTGCAGCATGTAGATTTTGGAGAAATAGGCAAAGAGACTGGCGATCGTTACAATAAGCGGATTCTTTTTGGGATTGGAAGCGAAATGCTCCCTTATGCGGGCAATTTTTGCTACATCGCGCATGGCGAAAGCCTTTTGCAGCTCAAAAACATTATATTCCTTGCTGATACCGATATTGTCCTGTACCGCTGCCACCGTTATAACTGCGTCAGCCGCCAGGTTGATGGTCAGTTTTTCAAGTTCATTGGCAATTCTGGACAAATCGGCGCCGAGATACTCGGCCATGAGCGCGGCGGCGGCGGGCTCAATTGATATCTTTTTCGACTTGCACAGGCTGCTGATCCACTCCGGAATCTGATTGTCGTACAGTTTTTTGCTCTCAAACAGTACCACCTGTTTGCCAGACAGCGATTTGCCGAATTTGGTACGACTGTCCACCTTTTTGTGCTTGTGGCACACCACAAATACGGTGGAGGGCATCGGATTCTCCATGTAGGAAGTCAGCTCGGTGAGCGACTTCATTTCCTGTGCCTCACGGAGAATAACCACCTGGCGTTCGCTCATCATGGGGTATCTGCGCAGGCAATCGAGAAGCGTCAGGTGATCCACCTCTTTACCGTACAGGATAGTCTGATTGAACCCCTTTTCTTCTTCTGGCAACGCAAAATGCTCGACTGCATCGGAAATCTGGTCAATAAAAAATGGTTCTTCTCCGTGCAGGAAATAGACCGGAGAGAAGCGTTTGGCGCGTATATCGGCAAGGATGGGTTCAGCAGACATGAGCTGGCAGTTTGAAGCAACGCAAAGTTAACCGGATTCCGCAAAATCCGATGCGTTTTTCAGGTTTCGGAGAGGCCAACGAAAAACTGCCCCGGGCGTCAATACGTTGGCCTGTTCCTCAAAAACCTTGTTTTTTCAGTCGCCAGAGTCCAGTTCAGAGAGAATTGCATGGTACCTTTCTTCACCGATTTTCCTGACAATCGCATCCAGGTATGCAGCCGATTGCTGGCGTTCAGGTGTACCCATGCGTTCAAATATTTTGTAAGACTTGTACAAACACCGAACCGCATTTACCATATCATTTTTATCTTCCAGATAGATGGCTCCCATATGCAGAAGCGGTTCTGCCTGTTCGCAGATATTTCCGACAGATTTTCTTGCCTCGAGAGATCGCTTCAGATGGTCAAGCGCGAGGTCGTAATCACCTCTTGACCTGTGTCCGGGTCAGCTTTATCCAGGTATATCAGGCTGAATTTGTGGAGAGTTTCTCCTTCAAGCTGGCGGTCGCCAAGATTTCTTGCAATGTCAAGCACCTCCTCCAGGTACTCGACAGCAAGGTCATACCCGCGCCTGTTCTTGTTGATTTGACTGATTTTGCCCAGGGTAACAATCTCTTCCTGACGGTCGCCAAGATCCCTGTAAATGTACAGAGCGTCTTCCAGATACATCAACGCAGGTTCACTCATGCCTGAATCCGCAAATATTGAAGCAAGTTTGTGCATTACGGAACATTCCAGTTTTCGGTCGCCAGTGGCCGATGCAATATCGAGTGCTTCTTCGAGGTAGTGCGCTGTATTGCCAATGTCTCCTTTTGCCTCATAAATGCGACTGATACTTTGCAGGACAGTACATTCGCCCTGAAGATCGCCGATTGAACGACAAACATCCAGGCTTTCATTGAAGGCTGACAATGCTTCATCGTAATTTCCTGCTTCAAGGTAACCGAGTCCTGTATCATTCAGAGACTTCCAGGTTGTTACTTCTTCATTTTTTCTTCGGGCAGTATGTACTCCTGCCCCTGGCTGGTTTTACCTTCTCCGGTGATTTCTCCGGACACGGATTCTTGATTTGGTTTGATCAATGTAATATTTTTAAGATGAGATTAGGGTACTTACCCCCCGGCTGAGAGTTCCGGTTGTACTTAATAC
>CAIYFY010000140.1 GCA_903925535.1 uncultured Bacteroidota bacterium
GTCTTCGGGAACTACAAAACAACAGGTGTTGCCGTAGTGGCCGCCAATTACTGGGCCGCCCTGAAAGGCAGAAAAGCCCTGAAAATCAACTGGGACTACCGGGGCAACGAAAAATTCAATTCGCCCGACTATACACAGTACCTGAGGGATCTGGCAGTCAATGAAGGCATCACAGATGTAAACACAGGCGACTTTGATGCCGTGTATGCCGGCGCTGACAAAAAAGTAGAGGCATTTTACGAAACGCCTTTCGTCGCACACGCCACCATGGAACCCATGAACTGTACGGCACACTGGAAAGAGAACAACCAGCTCGAAATCTGGGCTTCCACGCAGGTTCCGTCCGATATCATGAACGAAATACCGGCCATGTTCGGTATCAGTGCCGACGATGTCACCCTGCACACCTGCTTCAATGGCGGTGGCTTCGGCAGGCGACTGGCCATTGACTTCGTTGTCGAAGCAGTGAGCCTGTCGCAAAAAATCAGGAAACCCGTCAAAGTTATCTGGACACGGGAAGACGATATGCAGCTCGGACCGTTCAGGCCACCCACGTTTTCATCGTTCAGGGCGGCACTGTCGCCCGACGGGAAACTGACCGCCTTCCAGCATAAAGTGATCGCACCCACCATCTTGTCATTTCTGATGCCTCAGCAGGACAAGACCAAAGTGGATGAAACCATGGTGGAGGGTATCAGTCGCCAGGCGTACGAGATTCCCAACATGAAAAATACGTTTGTGTACGCAGACTGTCCGGCGCCCCTGCTGTGGTGGCGCTCGGTAACCAGCTCCACCCTGGCCTTCTCACACGAGTGTTTCCTGGATGAACTCGCCCACAAGGCAGGGAAAAACCCGCTCGATTTCCGGATGGAAATGCTGACCAAAGATTCTGATACCAAACGTGTATTGCAAAAACTGAGAGCGGTTTCCAACTGGGATGCTCCCCTTCCAGCCGGCAGGGGCCGCGGGATAGCCCAGTGGGACTTCTTCGCCGGGCTGGCAGGTCAGGTAATTGAGGTAACCAGACTTTCCGACAATTCGGTCAGAATAGACAAAGTATATGTGGTGATTGACCTCGGCACGGTGGTCAATCCGGACACCGTGAAATCGCAGATGGAAAGTGCTGTGGTGATGGGTATCAGCGCAGCAGTGAAAAAGGGCATCACATTTGCCAATGGCAGAGCCGAACAGAGCAATTTCCACGACAGTCCGGTGCCGAGAATCACGGAATCGCCCGAGGTGGTGGTACACATCCTCGCCGAAGGTGGCAGTACGATCAAAGGCGTGGGAGAACCCGGATTGCCCCCCGTAGCCCCGGCACTGGCCAATGCCATTTTCAATGCCACAGGCATCAGGTTGCGCAAAATGCCGTTTGATCTGGATGATTTGAGGGAGTAAGAACACATCAACGGGTATTTTTCGCAAGTCTGGTGTCCTGATGACCAGATCCAGATCACTCCCTTCGTGGGCATCGCCGTTTACACGGCTGCCATACGCCCACGCCTCGAATGCTGTATCAACCCCGGAGAAAATAGTTATCAATTTTTCTCTGTCTTTATCTCTAAGCAGCATGGTTCTGTTGATTTATGGCTTCGGCAAACTGGCGGGCATCGGAAATGAAACGCGGTAATAAAACCAGCATTTCTTCTGCAAGGTTGGCA
>CAIYFY010000141.1 GCA_903925535.1 uncultured Bacteroidota bacterium
ATTGTGTTTTTTCAGGGGCATTTCTGCGGTTAGCCTGGTTTTATTTAACCGCAGAGTTGCACAGAGTTTAACGCAGAGTTTCGCAGAGTTTAACCGCAGAGTTGCACAGAGTTTTCTTTCTCTGCGTAACTCTGCGTCGTACTCTGCGAAACTCTGCGGTTAAACAAACACATAGCGTTAAATGTGCCGGCAAGAGAAAATAATATGATACCGGGTCGTTCAAAAGGAGGCATTTTTCACGTCCGGTACAATCGCTGTACCTCCCGACATCCGGGATACTGTTTTACTTCGATGTTCCCTGTTGATACCTCTGGTACTTGCGGATCTGGTCATTGTACGGATTCGCGTATTTTTATAAAGAGCACGGCTGGTGAGCGTTATTTTGAGGGAGTTTTAAATATTTTTTCCGGTTTTGCCAGATTTTGCCCGGTAATATGCGTTAGTGATACCGATATCACACTACATTTATGCGATATTTCGCGGGAACAATTCGAGGTTGAGTGGTAGAAAGCCCACTTATCGCAAAGTACCCGATGAATTTGTGCTGCTGATGGCTGCATGTAACTTGCCGGCAGCGTGGCGAAGATCAGGAATCTGTTCAAGAGCACACTTGTCAGGATTCGGGCACCGGCAGCAAGTGATTGAATATCACAATGAACAGCTTGCATCCGGAATTGTCCGGACAAGGCAAATAATCAGGCTGAACGCAATAACCTGTGTCCGGAAGTCAGACAGATAAATTTCTGCCGGTTTCCGACGGCCGGGAGTGGCGAGGGGCAATACACGCTTATATTCGTTTACTTCAATTATTCGTGATCACTCATTGGGTGCATTACACTATTTGGCTATTAGTTTTTCATAAAACTATCGCTTCAGATGGTCAGGTTTTTACTCAGGGCACTAATTACTGCAAGGATGAAGTTACTATTCTCCTGGCTTCTTTTTGTGGCTGCTGCTGCAACTGCTCAGGAACCCTCTCATGACCAGGGAAACCGGCTCAAACAGTTGGCAAGTCAGTACGCCAACGGTGATACTGCTGCGTTGCCTGCCATGCAGGAGCTCCTGACTTACAGCCAGTCTCAAAGCAGTCTGGGACAGTATTTATCCGGAGTATTGTTCAATCTGGCCAATGAGTGGAGTTTGAAGGGTCTGTATCGGGAGGCGGTAGTAGCGGATCAACTGGGACTGGGACATGCCACAAATATGGCTGATAAAGCGCTGATTGCCGACCATCTTGTCGGATTGGCCTTTAATTATTGTCAAATGGAGTCGCTCGACAGTGCACAGTATTATCTGGACAAGTTGATGCAGATTCCTGTTTCTGAATGGTCCGACTATGTTGCAATTTCCCTGGGCAATACGCAGGCACTCATGGCAGAGAAAAAGGGGAATTATCTGGAAGCCATCGAACAATTCTGGAAAGTACTGGACATGGAGTCTGCAACATCTGAACAGAGGAGTACTATTCAGTCCAACCTGGCCGTATTGTTCACCAGACTGGGACACCACCAGCGGAGTATTCATTACAGCAGTCAGGCGCTCGCTATCTACGAAAAACAAAACGATTCACTCCGAATCAGCGATATACACAGCAACCTCGGTGTAAGCTGGATGCACCTGGACTCACTGGAACGCGCGGCTTTTCATCATTTGGCATCACTCCGTTACAGTGCACCCAATACATTCGCTCATGCGCGCGGACTGGCCAATTACGCCAATGTACTGCGGCGTCAGGACAAATTACAGGAGGCCCTGGCCGTCATAGACTCGTCTATTCACATTTGTCAGCGGCTCAATATCCCTTTTGGGGTGGCACTGAACCGGGTTAACCGCGCACACGTCCTGCTGAATATGGAAAAACCGGCTGAAGCCCTTGATCAGTTGCGCGAGTCAGACAAGTTTCTGCCCATAGCCAATACTTATAAAACCGAAATATGCAGTTTGTATTACCTTGCATACAAGGCTTTGGGCAATAAAGCTGAGGCATTCAACTTCCTGCAACAGTATGTTGCGCTCAAGGACAGTACCGAACGAGCCGGATCAGAGCATATCGTGCTGGAGTGGGAGGAACGTATCATCAGATCCAGAAAAGACAAGGAACTGCTGCTGCTCAACCAGCAACTGGAAACAACCAGACAGCGACAACGCATGATAATGATACTGTCCGGTATGTTCATTCTGCTCGCCGCTGCAGGTGGGGGTATTTTCTTCCTGCGCCGCCAGCGGGAGAATCTGGCAGCCCGGCTCATCGAAGAAGAAAATCAAAATATGCTGCTGCAGCTCGAAATCAAAGAGCAGGAGCTCACCACACAGTCTATCCACCTGCATGCCCTGGGCAAGTTCACCGAAGAGATCGGGAATAAACTGATTAGTCTGAAGACGCAACTCAACGGTGAAAAAGAAGAGTCGCTCGGCAAGATCATCCGCGAGTTTGAACAGGGTGTTTCCGAAGAAATCTGGGAGGATTTCAGATCCCGGTTTGAGCGTGTTAATGATGACTTCAATCAGAAGCTGCTGCAGCTGTGTCCCGACCTGACTCCGGTGGAACTGAAGATTGCCAGCTACCTGCGTCTGAACCTTTCGTCGAAAGAAATCTCCCGGCTGACCAACCGCTCTGCCGGTACCATTTCCAATACGCGCAGTGCCCTGCGCAAAAAACTCCGCCTCGAGGAAGAGGATAACCTTGTTGCCTACCTGATGGCGCTATGAGGCTGTTTCAACCGTTTTTTTTCAAAAAAAATACAACCATTTGAAAACCGTGAACTGTTTTAAGGCTTATATTGTAAAATCGTGAGCTTTTCTTGCCATTTGGGCGCACTTTTTGCAAGTACTTTTGCTGTTCGGTTCAAACGAACGGGATCCGGTGTATCTGCACCTCCGTCCCCCCTGTACCTGAATTTTCTCAATTTTAATCAACCTGTAATGAAAGAGCAACATTCTGTTATTTCCGGGAAGACAATTCCCTCCCTCCTGATTGCCTTTGCGCTCATCTGCAAAATGACCACTGCGCATGGCCAGCACCTCACCATCTCCAGCACCGGACAAACCGGTACTTCCGGTACCAACTGGAGTATCAGCGGCAATACACTGACTGTCGCCAATGGTGCGGTTTCTGCCAACATCCACCCGAGTGTGATTACCAACCACCTGACCAATACCGGGAATCTGACGGTGGTGTTGCCGGCACTCAGCGGGACCGAGCGGAGTTGCAATATCAATGCAAACATCACATACACTGGAAATACGGCGCGAACGCTCACTTTCAGCGTGTCAAACAACATAACTGTGGCCTCGGGAGTGAGTATCACTTCGAGTAACAGCGCCATGAACCTCGTGCTGAATGCAGGGCTGCAAGTGTTTGTAGCTCCTGACTACGGAGCCGTCAATCTGGATGGTGTTACCATTAATACCAACGGAGGGCATCTGTGGGCAGGTGGCGGTTTGCTGAACCAGACCTGGAACGGATTGACGGTGGGTAATGTCTCTGCCAAAACCTGGGGAGATGGTATCAGTGCCATTTCTATGGTCGGTTCAACAATTGCAACCCAGGGTGGTAACATATATGTCAGAGGTCTGTCATGGGATACTTCTGATGATGACGGGACGAATTATGGAGTTAATATTGAGAGTGCTACCATTTCCAGTCAGGCAGGCAGTATTCAGATGATAGGGGAAGTCAAGGGGCGATTTACCATCGGGATTGGAATGCGTATCTGGTCTGGCAACAGTAACACCAGCATCACCAGTACGAGTGGTTCTATCACCATTACTGGAACGGGCTCAGATCAGACAACAAACGGCAATGGATGGAGAGTTGGTTCGTACTTGTACAGTACCACTACTGCTACCAGGATTACCATAGCATCTACGTCCGGTAATATCACTGTTGAAGGTGCAGCGGGTTTTGCGGCGCCCGTAAATGATAAGGAGGGATTGATACTGGGAGGAGATGGATTTGGAATTACCTCTCAAACCGGGAATATCACCCTGCGCGGTACCAACACCCTGGAATCCTCTGGACAATACTGCAACTCCATCCGGATTGCAGCCTCGAATGCCGCCAACGCCATTCGTATCGGCTACGATGGTACCAACCCGTATTCCGGTAATATTCTGGTGGAGGGCAATTCCATTTACCAGCGAAACAATAATGCCGGTGCAGGCTCTATTTCAATGCAGACTACCGGTACACTCACCATGCAGTCAACAGGTGGAGCCTTTACCTACATGCGCGCAGGCGATTCGGGTACGCTTATCTTTGACGACGACTGGAATTTCGGAACAACGCTTGGCGGGTTCACATTCGGAAAAACAACCAACACCACTGCTGTGTCATTCAGCAGAGACTTCACCCTGAACGGTCCGTTCACCGCATACGGTAGCAATATCGGACTCCAGAGTGTCACCGCCAACGGCGATGTGTACGTTCGCTCTACCACCTATATTGATCAGAGCGCCACTAAAACAACCTCCACCAATGGGGGGGATGTTGTTTACTGGGCCGGAGCAAGCGGCGAATCCTATATCCGTCCGGGAACAATCACTACCAACGGCGGTCACGTGTATATGGGAGGTGACTTCGATACCCCGGGCACACGTACCTGGCGCGGTCTCACGGTCGGCGGAGGTTATGCCTTCTCTGCGGTCAATGCAGGTATTGCGCTTCGTGGTAACATAGATACCCGTGTCACTGCCAACCAGAGTGTAGGGGGGGATGTTCTGATCGCCGGCGAAAGTAATCAGGCTACGTTGGGTGACATAGAAGCCGAAAGTGCCAGCCGTACAATCTCGACCGGCAATGGAAATATTATTCTGATGCCCTACAGCGAGGTACTGCAAAACAGCGGCAATTCTTTCCAGATGATCCTCACGACAACGGGCCGCGTGTCTGTTGCACCGGTAAGCGGAAAAAGTTTCTGGTCCGGACAGACCCGTAACTACAACGGCTCTATGACTGGCACTACTTTTAATGGCAGCAGTGCCCTGGCGGGCGTTCAAATCCCGAATATGGCCAGCCTCGGCGGGCTCGAAATCGGTACCTACAGCGGAACGGGCGTTTCAGGCGATTCACCCTATTCCAACGGTAACGTCAAAGGTATGACGATAAATGCTGCCTTCGCCGTCGGCGGCCCGATTGCCATGTACGGTGGCAGCCTTGCCATCAACGGCGCTCTTTCCACATCAGCTTCCGGCGGACATATCAGTCTGACAGCTACAGGAGATATTATACAGTCGGCGGCCCTCACCACCCAGGGCGGTTCAGTGCTTGTCTGGGCCGACAGAGATGGTACGGGCGGCGGAAGAATCGGCCTTGCTGCCAATATCACTACCAATGGCGGACATATTTATGCCGGCGGCGGAACTGCCTCCGAGACGGCAAACGGTCTGACGGTACCAACGGGTTATTCAGTGTCTGGCAACGCGCTTTTTGACGGACTGGAAATAAGGGGGTGTTCTATCAACTCGGGCGGTGGCGTTATCCGGATGAAGGGATCTGTGAACGGAGTAAATGAATTCAATGCCGGTATGCAAATTCACAGTAATGCAACGGTTAACTCAGGGGCTGGCGCCCTGTCTCTGTTTGGACAAAGAACCGGTGACCCGTTTGCATCCGCCGGATTGTACATTGGAACCAGTATTCGAAGTAACAACTTACCCACAGGTAATGCCACACTGACTTCCACCAGCGGAGATATTTATCTGGAAGGAACCACTACAGGGGTAAATAATACCTTTGCATGGTGTCATGGACTGGCAATTGTTGAAAATGGTGGTGATGACGTAAATATATCCAGCACAACGGGTAATATTACACTCTCCGGGGATGCAACCAGTGCAGCTGGCTGGTCGGGAGAAGCCCTGGGTCTGGTCATTCAGTCGAGTGATGTCAGCAGCCTGACCCGTATCAACACCGATGGCGGAACTGTTACCATTGCGGGTAAAAGCATCAACTCGGGTGATGATATCGGCGCTGCTTTCCGCGCCTCCAATGTAGCCGGGAACATAACCATCGGGGATGCCAATACCGGAGATATCACATTCCAGTTTGGGTCGCTGCAGACCAGAGCCAATTCAATAGCCGGCAGCGTGTCCATTCAAAGTGCCGGAAATTATGTGATGGAGGGAATTGCCGGCGGTGCATTCGGTGCATCCATTGATGTAACTACCGATTATTCCTTCGGCTCGGCTGGTACAGGCCTGCGCATTGGCAGCACCAATAATGACTGGGATGTATCATTCCGCCCGGCTACTACGATAGCAGGGCCCATCGCAATGTACTCCGGCTCATTTTCCATATACAACAACATCATCAGTTCTACAGCTTCGGATATCAGACTTTCTGCCAATAGGAATTTCTGGACCTTTGATGTGCGCCAAACCGTTCAAACGGCCGGTGGTAATATTTACATCATCGCCGATGCTGACGCCAACGGCTCCGGGCAGTTGAATCTGGACTACCTGACGCTCAATCCGGGGGCAGGAAATATCATCATGCGGGGCGAGACTTTCAATTTTTCCACTACCTCCGCGACAGTCAAACCCTACATTAACGGAACCGGCAGTTTCACGCTGGAGCCCTCCGATGCAGCATTCGGGCAGGGCGTACAGACCATCTGGTTCAATATTGATCAGGATGGAAATGGCATGAGCGGCCTCACGATAGGCAAATCAACCAATACATTCGACATTACTCACGACCACATCGGGGTCATTTCCATCAACGGACCAGTAACCTTCTATGGTGCAGCGATGAATATCGTCACGGCACTGAATGCCACCGGCAGCGATATTAATCTGTACGTTTCTTCATGGGTCATTCAGTCAGCCGCTATAACAGCCAACGGCCTCGGATTGCACGGCACAGGTACGTTTACCCTCAACAACACGGGTAATAACGTGGTCACGCTCGCGGGAGGTGAAAGCAGTGCAAGGCTCGGATCCCTGAGCTTTACGGATGCCGGCGGAGGCCTGACAATCGGTACAGTAAGTACCAAAACAGGTATATTCGCATCGGGTACCGTATTTGTAGAAACACTCTCCGGAAATATCACCCTGGCTCAGAGTATTTCTACAACCAATACATCTGCCACCGCTATCACCCTGAATGCAGATAAAAATACAGCTATCGCAGCCCTTACCGGCGGCAATATTATAGTAACAGGTACACCGGCCATTACCATGGGCTCCGGCGGTATTGCCCGACTGTTCAGCGGATCGGATCCGAACAGCCCAGGGCTCACTGCCCTTGCAGGCGGCTCTGCCAATGTGCGCATTTTCGCGGATGAAACTACCAGCACGTTCAGTCCTGTACTGGCTGCCAACAATGTTTATGCCATCTATCGCGTGGCGCTCGGTGCCGGCGACCTGACTATCGTGGCCTCCGGCGGCGATGCGCTCGGTTCCACATGGACAGAGAACGCGGGAGTGGTATCCACTATCACCACACCGGTGAGAATCAACGCCTCCGAGGTGGTGAATTATCTGAGTGCAGGTACCCTGACTATTCAGGCCGGTAATATCACCGTGGATGCCAACGTAACAAGCACTACCGCCAACGCGCTGGTACTGAAATCAATGGGGAACATCACCCAGAACGCCAATAGATCCATACAGACTAATGCAGGTGAAATACTGTTCTGGGCTGATACGGATGTCAATGGCGGATATATCTACATGCTGGATGGCGCCACGCTTGACAGTCGTACCTCGGCAGACCGCACAGCAGGCAATACAGCCACTGCTGGCGGCGGCGGTCGTATCACGCTGGCAGGTGGTCTCGATAATGGTGCCAACGGCGGTGTGGCTGGCGATGGCCTGCCCGACGGTTTTGCCTGGCAGGCAGGCACTGTAAACGCTGCCGGGGTACTCCTCGGTACACAGGCAGGTGGACACGATGCCAATATCACGATTTATTCCGGCGGCGGAGATATCCTCATCAGGGGAAGAAATACCTCGGGATATTCAAATGTATGTATCGGTATTGCCGCCTTTGAGGGATTCACTATAGACGCAGGAACCACGGGTTCAATTAAACTGGATGGTCAGGCGTCGGGTAGTGTGGCCTACTTAAATGGTATGGATCTGCAGGCATGGCGTACAGGGGCAGCCTCCTCCTCTTCGCTCTTGCGTACCACAAACGGGGATATCACACTCAATAGTTCAGTTGTTGCCGACGATGTAGACGATAATGGTGTACTTCTGTTGGCGCATCCTAATGCCCCCCTGACTATTGCAGCTACAGGAAGTGGCAAGATAGACATCTCCGATGCCAGCGGGCACGATATTGTAATATCAAACAACAATATTCTGGCAGCCAGCGGCAATATCACGATGACCAGTACCGCTGGTACGATTCAGACTCTGCTGATAACATCAAACGGGGTAAATACCATCGGTCACAAGGCTGGTACTATTGTCACGAGTTCCAGCTCCAATATCATTCTGAATGCCAACGATTTCAATCTTGCGGCCAACAACGGTCTGCAGTTAAACACCACCGGAACCGCCGTATTGCAGCCCTCGGGTACGAGCTTTACAACACTGCTGAATCCGCTCTCCACCAACTTCGCAGTGGCAAACACCCTGACCGGCCTGCGCCTCGGCAAAGCAGGTAACACGGGAAGCATCTCTATTGCCGCTCCTGTCACCATTGCAGGACCAATAGACCTGATCGCCGATGATATCTTTGTCTCCGCTGACATGGCAACAACGGCCTCCGGCGCAGATATCACCCTGAAAGGCCTGGGTTATGTTTCAGCGCAGCTGAATACAGACTTTACAACCAACGGAGGTGATATTGTCTTCTGGGCCAATATGGTCAATGCAAGCCAGGCTTCATCCAACACGGCCAACAATGAAATCAAATTGTGGGGAAATAACCAGTTCAACTCGCAGGGTGGCCGGATTGTGCTCGCCGGCGGACTGGACGACGGTAGCAACGGAGGCACCGCCAGCGACGGATTCCCGGATGGTTTTGCCTACAGGGGCGCAGACAACTCGGGCGATTTTACCGGTGTGGGTCTTGGAAACTGGTATTCCAATGCAGCCAATGTCAGTCTCCTCTCGGGCAACGGCGATATCATCGTACGCGGTGAGTCCGGAGGCAACTGCGGTCAGCCGGGCATAGCTACGCAACCAAATCTGGTTGTCAATAGCGGTACAGGTACTATACGTATCCTCGGAAAGGCCAACACAGGTATAGGCTTTGAAACGGGCTTCGCAACTTCCGCTCTGGGCAATGTGGCTATCACATCTTCCAGCACAACTACCCCTGCTATCAGTATTGAGGGAACAAGTGCAGGGGCAAATATTGGTGTGCTTCTCGAGTGGGAGAATGTCGGCCAGAATCTGATTCAGTCCACTGCCACAACGGGCGGTGGTATCCGCATCACCGGTACCGGCGCTGCAGCAAGTGCTTCGTCCGGCATCAGAGCAAACGCAGCTACCTTGTATATTCTGTCAACTGTCGGCGATATCGTTATCACAGGCAATGCAGGCACAGACGCGTCGAATGACCTGCAATTGAACGGTACCACCATTATAGGCGGTTTCTCGGGTTCGGCCACAGTAAATGGCATACCCGTGTCAACAGCCACTTCAAGGGCTAATATTTCTCTGCTTGCGCACGGCGGTTTCGAGCCAAGTGGAGCAATCACTGTAACAACCGGTTCGTCCACCGTACCGGGCGGTAATGTGCTGGTCGCAACTGACGTGGACAATGTGGATGGCGGACATATCTATACCAGGGGTACTTTCACCGTCAATAGCAACGGCGGCAATATTACCCTGGGCGGTGGCGACATCAATGGTTCCGGCTTTGCACTGGGCTCACAACAGACCCGCTCATTGGGTTTCCGTTCCGACAACAATTTCACCCTGAACAGCGCCGGTGGCGATATCGTGATGAGGTGCAAAGGAGCTGCCCGGAACGATGTGCCCAATGGTTGGGATGCCTGCGGTATTTCGGCATCCGGAGGACTGTTCAACATAAACTCCGGAACGGGTATCATTAACCTGCAAGGTATCAGTCAGCAGACCAATACAGGCACAAGTGAGGCATTCGGTATTGTTTTCCGCGGATCGGGTGCCAGAATTACCTCTGCCAATACCACTGGTAATGCTATCACCATTGTGGGTAATGCATCTGCGGCTAAATCAACCTACGCAGAAGGGGTAATCTTCGCCTCCAGTGGTACTTTTGAAGCAACAGCCACCGCATCGGGAGGTGGTATTACGGTAACCAGTCTCTCCGGTTCCAACGATCCGGAGGTAATGTACTGCGCCAATCCCACCTATATTCTGGCGGTGGACGGCGATATCTCTGTCACGGCATCGGGTGCGGGTGCCACCGGTTTTTACGCTACTCTCGGCAGCCGGTTTGTGCTGGGTTCCACGGCCGCTGCCAACACTACCAACGACATCACCAGCTCAACCAGCGACATAGTATTTAATTTGGGAAACAAAGGAGTGAGCTGGTCTTTGGGCACAGGCAATGAACCGGAGATAAACACTACGGGGTCATTCACCCTGCTGAGTACGGCCTACAGCATGTACAGAAACTGGTTTACCTTCGGTTCAACACTCTCCAGCCTGGTATTCGGAAATCCTGCCGGAAACACAGGTGGTATGTTCATTGATGAAGCCCTGACTGTGGGTGGTCCGATCGAAGTGAATGGCGGAGCTATTTCAATCACGGGCGCCCTGACTGCCACCAACAACGATATCTCCCTGAATGCCACCGGAGCTGTTACGCAAACAGCAGCTATTACCGCCAACAAACTTGCGCTGAACGGTACCGGTACCTTCACACTTAACAATACCGGCAATAATATTGCCACTATCGCCGGAGGTACCAGCGGAACCAGACTCGGTTCTCTGAGCTTCACGGATGCCAGCGGCGGTCTGACTATCGGCACGGTCGGTTCCAACAATGGTGTATTCGCCTCCGGGACTGTACTGGTAGAGACACTCGTCGGAAACCTCACGCTGTCCCAGAGTATTTCTACAACAAATACCACTTCCACCGCCGTCACCCTTAATGCAGAAAAGAACGCAGCCATCGGTATCAGCACAGGTGGAAATATCATTGTGTCGGGATCGCCAACAGTCACCACCGGTTCCAGCGGTATCGTCAGGCTGTTCAGCGGATTTGAGGCTTACAGCCCGGGCCTCACAGCACTGGCAGGCGGTGCGGCCAATGTGAGAAACAACGCGGACGAAACCACTACCACTTACAGCCCGGCACTGGCCGGCAACAATACCTATGCCATCTATCGCGCAGGCGCAGGTACAGGCGACCTGACAATCGTGGCCTCCGGCGGCGATGCCATCAATACAACCTGGGGGTATAATAACGGGGTAGTGTTTACTATCACCACACCGTCCAGAATAAATGCCTCCGAGGTAGTTGGCTATCTGGCGACCGCTTCTCTGACCATTCAGGCGCGAACAGTCACATTTGAAGCCGGTGTGACCAGTCCCACCGCCAGCGACTTTATTCTTAAAACCCAGAGCTGGATTAATCTGAAAGCAGGCAGAACTGTTCAAACCAATGGCGGCGATGTCATTTTCTGGGTTGATACCGATAACAGCCAGGCTACCAGCCCGTCCACCCAGGACGATATCACTATGGAAGCCGGATCTACCATCAACACCCAGGGCGGCAGGATCGTTCTCGCCGGCGGACTCGACGATGGTGCTTACGGTGGAACTGCCAGTGACGGTATTCCGGACAATTACGCCTATCGAGGTGCCGATCAGGGTGGTGTGAATTTGGGTCCCGCAACAGGCACAGGTACAGTTGTTTCGCTGCTGAGTGCAGGTGGAGATATCATCATCAAGGGAAGAACTGCGGGTGCATCATCAGTAAAAGCTGGAGTAGTTTCGCAAGGGAATGTACTCATCAATTCCGGTGCAGGCCGTATTGATATAGAAGGCGTGTCCTCAATCGTGCATGGAATAGAGTTTACCTGGAGTGCTGTACCCAATATAGCAATAACTTCCGATTATGCCGGTGCCGGCCCTGCCATACGAATCGCGGGCGGTACAACGGGCAACTCTGGAATGTCGGGTATCCTGATGATCAATGCCAACGGTGGCAATGTCCTGATTCAGTCCACTTCCGCCACAGGAGGTGGTATCCTGATGGAGGGCAGTCATACCAATGCAGCACACACTGCCATTTCCACGGCTCCTGACAACTGCACAACCAACGTACAGATTCTGGCAGGAAACGGTGATATCGTACTGACAACCGCTCCGGTTGGCCCGGCCACTGCTGGTCTCGGGGTTTTGTACAGCCGGGGTGCCATGCGTTATGGCAGCAGACTGAACGCCACTGCAGTGCAGGGTATAGTTCCTGCCGTTGCCAGTACCAGCGCCAATATAGTGATGCGGTTCAACGATCTTGGCTTCAACGCGTCAACCAACAATATGGCCACGACAGGCACCGTCACGCTGGCTCCACGACTGGCTGATGCAAGTTTCAGCAGTACTGTTGTTGTCGAGAACATGATTCTTTCAACAACCAGTGCGCTCACAGTCGGAAAATCAGGAAACAGTGGTGATATTACTGTGAGCAGTGCGCTCTCTGTGGCCGGACCAATTTCCATTTACGGCGGAACTATCGCTTTGAATGCAAACCTGACCAGTTCAGCCACCGGGGATATTTTCCTGAAATCCATCTCCAATGCAAACAGTTGTATTACTAACAGCGCCACCATTACCAAGTCGGGTGGTACAGGTACACTTACGATGCAGGGTCATGCCAGAGTTTCCAACTTTGGTACCATCACCACCAGCGGTAGCGGTGTCCTGAACCTCGTAATGTGGTCTGACTTTGATAACTCGAATAACGACGGGGGCGTGTCCCAATCCGGAACTGTTTCCACAAACGGCGGCCACGTATGGCTGGGCGGATCCAACTCCAACGGAGGCAGCTATACATGGAACGGACTTACGGTAGGTGACGGACCCTCCATCGGTTCATCCGGATACAACGGGTATGCACTCGACTTTTTCGGCCCTGTCACCACCAGCGGAGGGGATTTGCTTGTCTGGGCTGGCTACTCCCTTGTCGGTGCCAGTGGCATTGTAACCAATGGATCGGCTACCGTGAATGTGGGAACAGGTGATATCACCCTGATAACGCCCTACGTTCTTGGACTAAACAACTTTTTATTTTTCAAACAGTCGGGCGGTACCTTCACGCTGGTACCAAACGGTGGCAGTTTCCCGGGTACATTCAACTGGGACGGACAGTTGTCAGTCATTGGCGGTGTAGGTACCGGACGGGATTTCTCCGGCAATTTTGATTATTTGTGGCTGGAAGATCCGTCCACCCTGAAGAGCCTGACCATAGGCCGATACGACGGTATGCTGAGCAACGGAACCCCTGTTGTAATGACAAACAGCAGCGGTGTCACCTTCGCCAATAACACGGCTACGTCCATTAACGGGCCAGTCTCCGTATATGGCGGCGACATCCTCATCCAGCAAAATCTTACCTCGTCCGCTGCCGGGGCAGATGTGCTGTTCGAGGCAAACGGCCGCATCGAACTGTCGGCCAACAGAACGGTACAAACCAACGGCGGTGATATCACCTTCCGCTCCAATGCAGGTGGTACGGCAGTTGTTACTCCCAACTCTACAACAGGAGCAATCACGCTGAACAATACTTCCAGTCTGCTTTCCAATGGAGGCAATATTACACTGGGAGGTAATTTCGCCGGTACGCAGGGCGCCGGACTCTACGCCGCATCCAATTTCAGTGGTGGCGCGCCGGGTATCCTGATCAGCAATGCCACCCTGAATGCCGCCGGCGGAGATATCAAGGTGTATGGCCGGTGTGTGGCCAGCTACGACGATGGTATTCGTTTGCAGGCCAATATGTCCACTACCGGAACCGGTACCATCGGATTATATGGTGATGCACACGGCGGTAATAACGGCTCCAGCTACTTTGGTGGTATTACTTTTGCCACTGCAGCTTCTACTGTTGAAACAGTTGCGGGAGATATCACCATGGAGGGTGTTCTTACAAATACCCAAAGTAACACCACCTACGCTGTCAACTTTTATCGAGGCAATTATACCAGTGGAAGCCAGACCAACCACATTCAGCTGTTGTCGAGGTCCGGAAATATTCAGATCACAGGCGACCGGGGTACCACTTCGGCCAGTGGAGTAGGCCAATCGAGCTGGGGTAATGTATATGTCGGCTCGCCATCCAGCGGCAGCTGGACAGCCACCGGAGATGTAAAGTTTACCTACTCCAGTTTTGCAGGGGCTAATCAGACGGGTATTCGTGTGAAAACAACCGGCGATGTAACCTATGAACCTGTTGCAACAAGCTTTACCGCGGCGCAAACCATGCCTTTCAACTCCAATAATATTCTGGCAGAAAGCGCCTCCAGCCTGACCATCGGGAAACCCGGCAACTCGGCCGGTATTACCATGAGCTCGGCACAAACGGTAGCAGGCCCTATTACCATCTATGGAGGTACGATTACCCTGAATGCCGGTTTGACCACTACCAACAACGGTGATATCTCTTTCCATTCAGACAATGCCATCGCCGGACTCAGTTCGCAGAGAAATGTCAGCGCTGCCGGCTCTTTCAACTACATACCCCAAAGCAACAGCTTTGGTGCAGCAGTTACCTTCCCGGTTACAAACCTGAATGTGAGCAGCACCGGACTCGTGATTGGCAAATCAACAAACACGTCGAATGTAACATTCGGCAATGCGACCACTATCAACGGACCAGTCACAGTATATGGCGGTAATCTGGCTATCAATGCCCCGCTGACCGCCACAGCCAGCAATATCAATCTGCATGCTACGGGTGCCGTTACGCAAACGGCAGCTCTGACCGCCAGCGGTCTGGGCCTGCACGGTACGGGTACCTTCACCCTGACCAATGCATCAAACAATGTAACCACCCTCGCAGGCGGCAACAGTACCACCAGACTGGGCAGTCTGAGCTTTGTGGATGCCAGCGGTGGACTCACCATCGGCAGCGTTAATCCCGATGGTATTACTGCTACCGGTGATATTCTCATCGAGACGCTCGCCGGTAATATCCAGCTGACAGAACCTGTTACTACATCGTCGAGTACCAATACGGTTACCGGTTACACAGGAGCTATTGTCCTCAACGCAGATAAAAGCAGTTCGGCAGGCGCTCCCTCCGGCGGCAACATCATTGTATCCGGCAACGGAGATGTGGATGCACCCAATGGTATTGTCAAGCTGTACAGTGGATTCCCCGCTGCAAGTACAGGTCTGACAACCCTGGTGGGAGGTACTGCAAACGAAAGATACAGTGTTGATGAAAATACAGTGAGTTTCACGCCGGCACTGACTGCCGGTGGTACGTTCGGTCTGTACCGGGCAGAAACACTTTGTTTCGCAGGAGCAGCCTCCTCGTCACCAACGGCGTGTATCAATACTGCCATGACGAATATCACGCATACCACTTCGGGAGCTGCCGGAATCGGTACGGCAACGGGTCTGCCTCCGGGTGTAACAGCCAACTGGGCGTCAAACGTCATCACTATCAGTGGAACGCCTACTCAGAGCGGTACCTTCAACTATACAATCCCGTTCATGGGCAGTTGCTCATCTGTGGAAGCTACAGGTACCATCACAGTGACGGCGGACAATACAGCAGGAGCAGCTTCGGCATCTCCGACCCTGTGTGCCAATACAGCGCTTCCCGGTATCACGCATGCAACCACGGGGGCCACTGGTATCGGTACAGCAACGGGCCTGCCCCCCGGCGTGACGGCCAACTGGGCTTCAAACACCATCACAATCAGCGGTACTCCAACGGCCAGTGGCAATTACAACTACTCCATTCCGCTGACCGGCGGATGTGGCAGCGTGAATGCTACCGGCACTATCACAGTAACTCCGGGTAACGCGGCTGGTGCTGCCTCTGCCTCGCCAACACTGTGTGCCAATACTGTTCTGACAAATATCACTCATTCGACATTGGTAGCTACCGGCATCGGTACGGCAACGGGTCTGCCGCCAGGCGTAACGGCGAACTGGGCCTCTAATGTGATTACGATCAGTGGTACACCAACCCAGAGCGGTGTATTCACGTATTCGATTCCGCTGACCGGCGGATGCGGCAGTGCAAATGCAACGGGAACTATCACCGTATCTGCGGATAATACGGCAGGCGCGGCCTCCTCGGCACCGAGTGTGTGTATCAATGCAGCAATGACAAATATTACACACGCAACTACGGGCGCTACCGGTATCGGTACGGCAACTGGTCTTCCGCCGGGTGTAACGGCGATCTGGGCATCCAATGTGATTACAATCAGTGGTACACCCTCACAGAGCGGTACGTTCACTTATTCTATTCCGCTGACCGGTGGTTGTGGCAGCGCAGAGGCTACTGGTACCATCACCGTCAACTCCAGGCCAACAGCAGCGATCTCGGTGGCTGAAACTTCCGGTCTTACCAACGATGACGGCACAATCTGCTCCGGATCAAGTGTGGTACTGACAGCCAGCGGAGGAAGTACGTACTCCTGGGGAAGCGGAACCAATGCGATTAACGAGGTGTCGCCTGTGTCCACAACGACCTACACCGTGACAGTCACTGCCAGCAGCGGATGCTCGGCAACGGCCTCAACGACAGTTACAGTGAATGCAGCACCGGCTCCATCCCTCTCCGTAGTTCATCCAAACTGCCCAAATAACTCGACTGGTTCGGTCAGCTCAAGCACCAGCTCAGGCTGGACGTACCTGTGGAGTACAGGAAATACAACCAGCTCGATGACAAATCTTATTCAGGGACAATATACGCTGACAGTAACGAATACGCTGGGTTGTCAGGGCACGGCGGTTGCCACACTGACAGATCAGACTGTACCGGTCAGTATCACGGTGGCATCAAAAACGGATGTGAGGTGCTTTGGCGGTTCAAGTGGAGCTGCTACGCTGTCTGTAAGCGGGGGTAGTTCTCCTTATTCCTACAGCTGGTCATCCGGACAAACGACTGCATCAGTCAGCAGTCTGCCTGCGGGCATCTATCAGATCACTGTAGCGGAGGGTGGCATTCACCAGTGTCAGTCAGTTCAATCGGTCACTATTGAAGAGCCGGAATTCGGAGTACAGGTATCCATTAACCGGTCAGAAAGCTCCGGCGTGGCAGCAGATGATGGTATTATTTGCCAGAATGATGCTGTAGTACTCAATACAAGTTCTGCAGCGACTACGGGAGCAACCATTTCAGGCTATTTGTGGAGTAACACTGGTACAACAAACAGTATCAGTGTCAGCTCGGCAGGAACATACACGGTAACAGTAACGGACTCATACGGCTGTACAGCCTCGGCAACCAGTACGGTGACGGTGACTCCAACGAATACCGCAGGAGCCGCTTCTTCATCTCCAACCCCTTGTGTCGGTACGTTGATGACGAATATTACGCACGCAACTACAGGTGCCACCGGTATCGGTACGGCCACCGGATTGCCGTCCGGCGTGACAGCCGGCTGGGCAGCCAACGTGATCACCATCAGTGGTACACCTGCCCAGAGCGGTACATTCAACTATTCCATTCCGCTTACCGGCGGCTGCGGCAGTGTGAATGCAACCGGTACGATTACCGTGCGCCCAAACAATACGGCAGGGATTGCTTCCTCCTCCCCGACTCTGTGTATCAATACGGCACTGACCAATATCACGCACGCAACTACGGGCGCTACAGGTATCGGAGCCGCTACCGGATTGCCACCCGGGGTGACGGCTAACTGGGCAGCCAACGTGATCACCATCAGCGGAACCCCCACAACAGCGGGCACGTTCAGTTATACAATTCCGCTGACTGGCGGCTGTGGAACTGTAAATGCAACGGGAACTATCACAGTAACCGCTGCCAATACAGCAGGCGCAGCTTCCGCAGCTTCCGCACAGTGTGTCAATACGGTAATGACAAATATTACCCACTCAACCACAGGCGCTACAGGTATCGGTGCCGCCACCGGATTGCCGCCCGGTGTGACGGCGAACTGGGCATCAAACGTGATTACCATCAGTGGTACGCCCTCCACAACCGGTACGTTCAATTATACAATTCCGCTGACTGGCGGCTGCGGCAGTGTGAGTGCAACAGGTACTATCATCGTTACTGTTGCCTCTATAGCACCCGTTCAGGTGTCGGAAACATCCGGGGTGGCCAATAATGACGGCACTATATGCTCAGGCGCTGGTGCGACGCTTACCGCCACCGGGGGTACTTCATACATCTGGAATACGAGCCCGTCCTCTTCAACAGCGGCCGTAAACGTATCACCCTCCTCGACTACTACCTACACAGTAACTGTAACAGATGCTGCAGGTTGTACAGGTACCAGCTCATATACTGTCGCGGTAAATACACCTTCAACGCCGCTGGTGACGGCATCCGAGTCCCATGGTGTTACGGATGACGACGGAACAACCTGCCGCGGTGATCAGGTGGTGCTGAGCACGAGTGGGGGAGTCTCCTATAACTGGAGCACAATGCCCGCTCAGACTTCCGCGACAGCTACTGTGTCGCCAAACAGTACCACTACCTATACAGTGACGGTGACCGACCTGAACGTATGCTCGGCCACTGCCTCTACTACTGTTACCGTGAACGCCCTTCCGGCACCGACAATTTCAGCCACTGAATCGTTCGGAACAACGGCCAATGATGGAATTATATGCTCAGGCAACACGGTGTCTCTGGGTACATCCGGTGGCACTTACGTCTGGAGCGGATCTCAGACAACGGCTTCTATATCGGTGAGCCCGTCCGCAACAACTACCTACACAGTTACGGTTACCGATTCGAACAACTGCTCCGCCACTGCCACACGCTCTGTGACGGTGAGTGTGCCTTCCGCACCGGTTATTTCGGCTACAGAAGCATTCGGAACAACGGTCAATGATGGTATTATATGTGCGGGCAACAGCGTGACACTGGGTATAACCGGCGGTACTTACGTGTGGAGCGGATCCCAGACAACCTCTTCTATCACAGTAAGTCCGTCCTCCACAACGACTTACACGGTTACAGTCACCGATGCGAGTGTATGTACGGCCAGTGTAACGCGCACTGTGACGGTGAATGTACTTCCGGCGCCCGCCATAGCAGCAACGGAAAATTCGGGCCTCACAGCCAACGATGGTACAATTTGCTTTGGAGCAAGTGCTGTTCTGACCGCTTCCGGCGGTACTCAGTTCGTATGGAGTACCACCCAGACCAGCGCAGCCATTACCGTTAATCCGGTGAATAACGCTACCTACAGTGTGACGGTCACGGATGCCAATATGTGTTCTTCTGCCACAACCCGCAGTGTAACAGTCGGCTCTCAGGTTACTGTGTCAATCAGCCTGCAGGAGTCTTCCGGTATTGCAACCAACGATGGTATTGTGTGCGCCGGTGAGAATGCCACAATCAGTCTGTCAGGCGCATCTTCCTATCTGTGGGCCGACGGTTCGACACTGGCCTCACGCGTACTCACACCTGCGTGTACGCAATCATACAGTGTTACAGTAACAGATGCAAGTCTGTGTACAACGACATCTTCTGTCACGGTACTGGTCAATACACAGCCCGAAATTGCGCAGATTACCCCTTCGTCGGGAACGGCAGGTACTACTGTAGTAAACGTTTACGGACAAAACCTGAGCAATACGACAGAAGTAAGATTCAACGGACAATCAGGTTCTGCTCTCAATATCATCAGCGATACGCATATTACAGCTGTAATGCCGGTCAGTGGTGCTGTTACGCAGCTGGAGGTAGTATCTGCCTGTGGAAATGCAACAATACAGGCCGTCAACCCGGTGATTACTGCCGTTTCGCCTGCCTCCGGAAGTGTCGGATCTGTTGTGATACTCACCGGACTCAATCTGGATCAGGTCAATGCGGCTTCGATAGGTGGAACATCCGCTGTTATTTTGTCGAAGTCATCCACAACAGCCAGACTGCTGGTGATGCCGGGTACCTCCGGAGGTACAGTGACTGTGTCAACTCCGACTTCAACGGCCAGTTCAGTTTCCAGCTTCTCTGTGAGTAATACGCCGCACCCCTATATTCAACAGGGCGCAAAATTCACCAACAGCAGCACGAGTGCCCAGCAGGGACAGTCTGTGGCTGTCAGTGCCGATGGTAACACCGCAATTATCGGTGGACCGGGCGACAACTTGAATACCGGTGCTGCATGGATCTATGTGCGCACAGGCACCGCCTGGTCTCAGCAGGCAAAACTGGTGGGTAGTGGTGCTGTAGGTGCAGCCCGTCAGGGTATTTCTGTTGCGCTCAGTGCCGATGGCAATACGGCGGTAGTAGGTGGCTCTTCCGACAACTCCAGCAATGGAGCTGTATGGGTGTTTACAAGAACGGGTACTGACTGGACCCAACAGGGCAGCAAACTGGTCGGTGCCGGCGGTCTTGGAGCATCCCAGCAGGGTACAGCAGTGGCCATCAGCAGCGATGGAAATAAAATTGCATCAGGTGCCATTGCCGACAATATGTTTGTCGGGGCAGTATGGGTGTTCGAGCGGAATGGCAGTACATGGGCGCAGTCTGGCGAAAAGCTGACTCCATCTGATGGTATTGAAAAGCCGCGTCTGGGTGTCTCGGTTTCTCTGAGTGCAGATGGTTCCCGCCTGCTTGCAGGAGGATATCTGGATAACGTCCGACAGGGCGCAGCCTGGGTATTTGATGATACCGGTTGCGGTATGACACAGTCGGGTCAGAAGCTGGTTGGTACAGGAGGTAATATAAATGCATGGCAGGGTTATTCAGTATCACTGAGTGCCGACGGAAAGACTGCAATGATTGGCGGATGTAACGACAACAATCTCGCCGGTTCAGCATGGATTTTCACAAATAACAGTGGAACAAGCTGGACCCAGCAGATCAGACTGGCCGGTAGCGGTGCAACCGGCTCTGCCCGTCAGGGTTCAGCCGTTGCGCTCAGTGCCGATGGCAACACTGCAATTTCCGCCGGATTTACAGACGATTCCGGAAAAGGTGCCTTCTGGGTTTACAAGAAGGCTGTTGGAGGAACCTGGGTACAGCAGGATGCCAAAGTCAGGGGATCCAACGCCACGGGTGCCTCCCGTCAGGGTACATCGGTCGCAGTGAGTGCGAACGGTCATACTGCCCTGGTTGGCGGACCCGTTGATGCCAACAATACAGGCGCTTTCTGGGTATTCATCCCCGGTACGCTCCTGCAATCCGGTGATGGTGACCGCCAGGCAACGGGAGAAAGTACTGCGGCTGGTGAGTTCAGTCTGGCACAGAACATCCCGAACCCGACCACCGGCAGCACGGTGGTACCGTTCAACCTGCCGGAGGCTTGTACGGCAGAATGGGAAATCACCGATGTGAGCGGTCGTGTTATTCAGTTCATCCAGCGCGAGTACCCGGCTGGTGCCCATGTCGAGTCGTTCGATATGAGCAATTACAGTGGTATGTACTACTACAGACTGAAAACACCGTTCGGCTGTCTGTCGAAAAGCATGCTGATCGTCAGATAACCACAGCGGTTTAACAAAATTAACTTATGACTTTGACAGGGCTGCTCCGCGATGGCGGGGTGGCCCTTGTCTGTCAAAGGGCTCCGGATGGAAAACGAGCAGAACTGAAGGGTGTTTCGCCTGTGGGCGACCAGGCGCTCCCTCAAGAAAACTCGCAGGATAATGGTACTGACAGATTTATATGGTGTGCTGTTGGTTTACTATCCGGGTGCGAATATTGACAAGTCCGCTGATAATCGAGAATTTTCCGGGGATTTTCAGCGCACTCAAGGAAATGGATGATTACCCGGGACTGATTTCCCTGGCCGGTGTGATCATTTTTTTTCCCGGACCGGACAATCTGACGGATTTGTAATCAGGCCTCAGGGAGTTTATATTGTAAAGAAAGTTGTTATGGCTTACCTTTGTTTTTCATACTGGCCTTCCAATAGCTGTTTAGCCAGCTTAAACAACCATTTTATGAGAACTTTTATCCCTTTTCTGTTCCTGACCCTGTTTACAGTTGCCTCGTCAGCTGCCCAGACTGCCCGTGTACAGTTCATACAGAATTCTCCCGGCCCCACGTCTGTGGATGTTTACAGAGGTTCCACGCTGTTTTTTAACAATTTCACCTTCCGAACGGCATCTCCCTATATGGATATGCCAGCCGGTGATACCATTAATATAGGTATTGCGCCCAAAACCAGTACGTCTGCATCCGATGTTGTTGCCACTTTCCCGGTGGTATTCGATTCCGGCAAGACGTATATCGTCATGATTGCCGGTGTAATAGGTGCTACCGGGCCGACAGCAATCAATCTGTATGTCAAGGATAATGCGCATGAAACCGGTCCGGCAAACGGGGTGGATGTTACGGTGTTTCACGGTTCTCCCGACTTCCCGGCGGTTGATGTGGATGCCTTGTGGGTAACCAACAACCTGGTGTCAAATCTTTCTTTCGGCAGATATACCGAATACGTCACGCTGCCACCTGACCTGTATGATCTCGCCGTTCAATCAGCAGGCACCAATAATACCGGTGTGACACTGCGCGCTGATCTGAGCAGTCTGGCCGGTGGTGCCATCACAGTTTTTGCATCCGGGTATTACCTGGCTTCACCGTCGCTGGGCGTGTTTGTCGCATTCGCCGACGGAACGGTGGTCAAGCTGCTCATCACTCCGATGGCCAGGGTACAGGTCATCCATAATGTACCCGAATCACCGGTGGATATCTATATTGACAGCCTGCGTCTGGCCGATAATTTCGCTTTCCGGAGGGCTACTCCATTTCTTGATTTGCCCGCCGACCGGGAGCTGCGACTCGGAATTGCCGGCCCCGAAAGTACAGGTCCGTCAGCTTCGGTGGCCAGTTTCCCGCTCAGTTTGCAAACCGGGAAACGCTATGTTCTGATGGCAGCCGGTATAGCCGGTGCCACAGGCTCGTCGGCACTCAATCTTTTTGTCAAATCCGATGCCCGCGAAACGGGAAGTGCCAGCGGACTGGATATGATGGTTTTCCACGGAGTACCGGATGCTCCCGCTGTTGACGTGGATGCCGTATTTGATGCGGATAACGTGATATCCGGACTTTCCTACGGTACATTCACCGATTACCTGAATTTGCCGGCAGCCAAATATGATCTCGCTCTGCAACCCGCCGGAACCAGCCAGACGGCAGCTTCCTTCAGGGCAGACCTGAGCACGTTGTCAGGTAAAGTTGCCACGGTTTTTGCCTCCGGCCTCCTGTCTCAGTCGCCCGGACTGGCGCTGCTGGCAGCTTTCCCGGATGGAACAGTGACGGAATTTAACAGAACACCTGTTGCACGGCTCCAGCTGGTACATAACTCGCCGGCGCCGGTTCTTGATATTTACGCAGGCAACACCCGGCTGCTCGATGGATTTTCTTTCCGGACGGCGACGCCTTTTGCCGACATCCCTGCCGACCGGAACCTGACATTCAGGGCGGCGGCAGATTCCAGTACATCCTCTGCCAGCGCTTTTGCCAGTTTCCCGGTCAGTTTCAATACAGGAGAAACGTATGTGGTTGTTGCATCGGGTATCGTCGGCGCTCCCGGCCCCAAGGCATTCAAGCTGTTCATAAAATCAGGTGCACGGGAACAGTCTTCCATACCCGGCAACGTGGATGCACAGTTTTTCCACGGTTCCACCGACGCTCCCGAGGTGGATATTCGACTGCCGGGAGGGGCTGTACTGTTCGACAATATTCAGTATGGAGAGTTTTCCGGATATCAGAGCGCGTCTGCAGCCGATTACAAGTACTATCTGACGCCGTTTAATAATAACGATAATATCCTGGGAGCCTATATCGCCGAATGGTCACAGCATCCCGGCGAAGCTGTCACGGTATTTGCCTCTGGCTACTACAGCGGTGTGTCGCCGGCATTCGCTCTGTGGGCTGCTTTCGGATCGGGTGTCACAGTGCCGTTGCCACCTGTCGCAGTGCCGACCAGCGAGCCCGCCGCGCAGGAAGGGATCAGTGTGTGGCCCAATCCGGCAACAGAGGTGGTTTCTGTCAAAATGTATGTGAAGGAGAGTGAAGAACTGACCTACCGGATAGTTGATGCCGGCGGCAAAACATTGCAGGCGGGTAGTTTCGGACAAGTCAATGCCGGCGCTTTCAGTGAAACACTCAGCGTGAGTAGCCTGATTCCGGGGGTTTATTGTCTGCAGGTATCATCCGGAACCGGAATTCTTGTACAAAAGCTGGTGATACAGCGATAGAGTGTATCTGAAAAACATATGCGCCTGAATGAACAAACGCTATAGACGGACGGAGCTGTTTCTGCCACGGTACATACAGTGAAAACTTCAGCAGAGACAAGAAAAGCCTGTCTTCAAGTGTCCTGGCTGAGCCTTGACTTGAAACTTCTTTTGAATATGATTCTGCGTAACATCTGCGCAAAGAATCTGCGTAACATTTGTGCGAAGATTCTGCGTAACATCTGCGCAAAGAATCTGCGTAACATCTGCGCGAAACACCACCTCTCTGTGCGTCCCAAAAAAGACAAGTCATCCCGCGAGTGACTCACAGGATGACTCATATTATCCGAAAAAAGAGAAATCTGCAGTTAATTACTGAGACTGGAGCGGAATATCAGCCGGAGTGGCAGCGCCTCCTCCTACCGACAGGACTGCGGCCACGCAAAGCAGCATGAGCAGACCCGCGAGTACCCAGGTAGCTTTCTCAATAAAATCAGTGGAGCGCGCTGCGCCGAAAAGTTGCTGAGCCTGACCGCCAAAATTCGGATCAAGACCTCCACCCTTGGAGTTTTGCATCAGAACAACCAGTACGAGCAGGACGCTGACGATGGCGATGAGAACGGTTATGGTAGATAACATCGTGAGTTTACTTTTTTAGTTTGTCAATTTCGGCCGCAAAGTAACTGCTTTTTTCGGGAAAAGTCAAAATTAACCTTTCATACATGTGAATTGCTTTTTCCCGGTAGCCCTGACGGGCAAACAGGCGTGCCAGTGTTTCCGATATCACATCCTTGTTTTCAGAAACACTCCGCTCCGCCAGTATTTGTGCAATACCGGTACCCTGTGGAATATCCTGAGATTTCCTTGTATGTGTAATTTCTTCTTTTTCAGGATCTTCATTGTCTTCGTCACTGACGTTGACCACCTTCTTCTCTTCGCTGGCCACCGTTGTTTCAACTGTTTCCCGAACGCGCAGCAGCGGAACATTGAAGGAGTTGTACCAGTCCTCATAAGTCTGATAAGCTGATTCAGACGGAACTGTATCCTGTTCAATTTCACCGGACAGGGCCTGCGTGTGCTGATTATTATGCTGATCCATGATTTCTGCTTCCTGCACTTCGGGTTTGACGGTCGTCCGTTCGATGGCCATTTCCAGCCTCGCCGGCTGAGTTTGCTGTACCGACGACGTATTTTCCAGTTTCTTTTTCAGTGTTTCCACGGGCTTGAGTTCGAGTACCTCTTCCTCTGCCCAGACAGCCTGCGGGGTAATCATCTGCGGGGCAACCAGTCGGAACAGTTGTGACCTGTCAAGACTGTAAACGGCTGCTGTAGTGATATTTTTCTCGGTATCCGGGTGATTGGTCTGCCTTGAACGGATGGCCAGAAAATACCAGAGGTTGTGTGTGTAGGGGTACGCGAGCGCAAGGGTCTTTAATTCCTCGTAACTGATGGTGCGCAGCAACTCCGGATCCTCAATAAGCCGTGAAAATCGTTCCTGTGTCATGCGGTTTACCAGTCGTTGAATGCTTCGTTGAATACGTCTTCCAGCAGCTGGTCCAGAATCG
>CAIYFY010000142.1 GCA_903925535.1 uncultured Bacteroidota bacterium
TGCCTGCTGGGGGATGGCGGTCAACAACCACGAATATGCCATCATGGGCGGAGCTGCGCACGTACTGGTGTTCGATGTGACAAATCCTTACAGCCCGCAACTCGCGGGCAAGTTTCAGGGACGCTCACTGGTGGTGCCGCGTGAGTTCAAATCCTATAAAAACCGCTTTTACGCGGTAGCCGACGGCGGCAAGGACGGACTTATGATTCTCAACATGAGCAACGCGCCGGCAGAAATTGTACAAACCTACTGGGACACGACATTCTTCAAAAAAATTCACACCATCGCGCTGGACACCGTTTCCGGGAGGATTTATCTGAACGGAGGTAATGCCGGCAGCGGTATCATGGTGCTCGATGTCAGCCAGAATCCGGATGCACCCACCCTGCTCGGGCATGTGGACATCCCCGGCGGGTATGTGCACGACTGTTATGTGCGCAACGATACCGTGTATGCATCCTCCGGCTATGAGGGATACTATGTTTTCGATTACAAGGACCCGCAGAACCCGAAACTGCTCGCACAGATTTCAACAGGGGGCTATAACCACAACAGCTGGCTCACCCTCGATGGCAAATATGCCTATTATGCCGAGGAAATTCCCAGTGGAATGCCCATGCGCATCGTGGACCTGCAAAATCTGTCGCTGGGAGAAATCGAAGTGGTGGGATCGTTCATTGACAACCTGCAGGAGCCCGATAACCCCATAAAAAAGGCCATTCCACATAATGTTTACATCAAGGACGACCTGCTTTTTGATTCCCAATACGAAGATGGTCTGCTGGTGTATGATATCAGCAATCGCCTTAACCCGGTGCTGATAGCACATTACGACACCAGGCCCGAGAATATCACCTACAACGGCTATTTCGGCAACTGGGGAAATTACCCGTGGCTTCCCTCCGGCAATATTATTTCCAGCGACATGCAGAACGGACTCTTTATGTTCCGGCTGGGCACTACGAGCACCACAGCTCCTGCCAGTCACATACAGGTGGATATGTTTCCCAATCCGGTTTACGACAGGGTTTACGTCAATGTGACCGGCCACCGCGAATGGAACTGGCGGCTGAGCGACATGTCGGGCGTGCTTCTGAACAATGGCGCCTGGTCTGAGCCTATCATGTTAAACAATTACCCCTCAGGCGTATATCTGTTGGAAATCATGCTTCCCGATGGCAGCAGGGTCACCAAAAAAATCATACACTGATACCTACTGCCAGCTGATCTCATCGGCGAAAAGCCAGCAGCGCTGACCTTTCCCCGGATGCCAGTCGGGACAAACACCGGTGTTTTCCGCGCGTACCCGCACATAGCGCGCGGGGCGTTCGCTGAAGGATACACTCGCTCTTTCGATGCGTGCGGGTCGGTTTTCCGCGGGTGGTACAGGTGGTGTCCACTCGCCGGCTTTTTCGAACTGAATACCATCTTCGGAAGTCAGCACGGTCAATTTGCGCGGGGGGAATATCCAAACGCCGGTATTTTCGAGAAAGCCGGCCCGGACCTCCCTGATATTGGCGGTTTCCGGCAGCTCGAAGGTTGTTTCGAGATCATCGCCGGAAAAACCCTGCCAGTGGCCATCGCTGAACTGTTCGCTGCCGGTGAGCCCGTCGCAGAGCCCGAATATGCCGCCACCCCGGTATTTGGGGTGATAACCTATGGAGTAAACAGGTTTCTTCTGTGTAGTAACTATAAAATCAGCTGCAGCAATCCGGCTTGTACGTCCGTTTTCGGTAGCGATGGCGGTGATGCGTCCGGAGCGATAGGGCTTGACCTGCGTAACGCGCTGAAAGGTATTTCCGCCGTAGCTGACAGTGACTATTGCATTCGGGGCGCCCTTGATACGCACGGTATCGCCTGCGTTGATCATACCTCCCGGCGGATCAATTACCGGAGCAGGAGTGAAAGTTCCTGTGTTGATATCATGCAGAACAGCCGGATCGATCTTGCTGACCCTTCTGTCGTAGGTCAGCAGGCCATTGGCTTCCGTTTCCACATCGGTAATCTGCGTATAAATGGAGGCACTCAGTCCCTTGTTGCGGAACGGCCCCCATACCTCGGCGTAGTACCTTTCATAATCTGCCAGCAGCGCTTCAGGTGTTGAATAGGAGCTGTACCCCCAGTTGCTGTTTTCCCACATGTGTCCGTCCGTTTTAAGGCCCAGGCCACCGAATTCACCCAGTACTGCGGCGCGGTTTTCTTCCGCGGGGGGGCATGATGGCGCCGGATAACTGTGCCAGTCGAGCACATCACCGGTTCGGCGGTCAGACCAGCCGCTGGCGTTATTCACCAGCCTGGACGGGTCCAGCGACTTGACGTAATTGACGATCCGGGGAGTTTCGTACTGACCCCAGCCCTCGTTGAAGGGCACCCACATGATGATAGAGGGGTGGTTTATATGCGTTTTCACCAGTTGAGTCAATTCCTGCTCAAACTGCCCGGCTGATTCCTGTGTTCGGGTAATATCGGGATCTTCGGGTGCAATTTTCGCATCGCCGTTGGGCATATCCTGCCACACGAGCAGTCCCATCCGGTCGCACCAGTAATAAAATCGGCGCGGTTCTACCTTTACGTGCTTGCGCAGCATGTTGAAGCCCATTTTCCGGATCATTTCCAGGTCGTATTTCATGGCCTCCTCGGTTGGCGGCGTGTAAATACCATCCGGCCAGAAGCCCTGATCGAGGGGGCCGTTCTGAAAAACGAACCGGTTGTTGACGAGTATGCGGGTGAGCCCCTTGTCGTCTTTTCCGAGCGATACTTTCCTCATTCCGAAATAGCCCGATACCTGATCGGTGGCAACTCCCTGTTGCAGCAGTTTTATCCTCAATTTGTACAGATGCCCGCGCCCGGGCTCCCACAATACGGGGTTGGGGATAACGAGCGTTACCGCGTCAGCGGGTTTGGCAGAGCCATTGGCTACCAACTGATTGCCATCAATCACCTCCA
>CAIYFY010000143.1 GCA_903925535.1 uncultured Bacteroidota bacterium
CTGTTCAATATCGTTGGAAGCCGGGAAAAAGCGGTGGCCGGACTGGTGGTAGCCGTGGCAGGCTGGCTGGCCTACTGGTTCTATTTCAGACACAAAAAGACAGCGGCAGACTGACGCTGAACCGCAAAAACCGATGAAACCGGCAACGATTCTTGTCTTGCTGCTTGCCGTGCCCTGTATCACCCGCGCCTCGGGGCACTTCTCCTTCGGTGCAGATGCCCGCGGGATCTACCAGGCTGCACTCGACCTCCGCTTCGGCGAGGCGGAGACAGCCCTGCAGTCCATGAGTCAACAGTCGCCCGACAACCTCGTCGTACCGCTGCTGGAGAATTACCTTGAAGTGCTCCGGATACTGGCAGACGACGACGAAGCAGCTTACCGCCGCCTCTCGCCGGGTATGGACAAGAAACTGTGGAAAATCTCCCGGGGTGATCCGCAGTCGCCCTGGTTCCGCTACACACAGGCTGAAATCAGGCTGCAATGGGCAGCGCTCAAAGTGCGTTTCGGCGACTACCTGTCGGCTGCATCGGAGGTGAAACAGGGCTACGAACTGCTGCTCGACAACCAGAACCGGTTCCCCGACTTCAAACCCAACCTCAAAGGCCTGGGACTGGTACACACCATAGCCGGCAATATCCCCGATGAATATCAGTGGGCAGTCAGGGTCCTCACCGGCGTACGCGGATCTGTCGCACAGGGCCTCGGCGAACTGGAGTCATTGCTCAAATATGCAGAAAGCAACGACTATCCATTTGAAAATGAGGCAACTGTAATATATGCAGCCCTTCAGCTGCATATCAACGGCCGGGAAGATATGGCCATGAGCGCCATGCAGCGCCCCTCCCTGGCCACAGGCAGCAGTGCGCTCTTCGCTTACGCACGCGCCCAGGCCTGCCTGCGAAGCGGGCGCACCGACGAGGCAATCGCCGTGTTACAGGGCTCTCCGCGCGGCGGGAAGTATCACCCTTTTCCCTATACCGACTATCTGTATGGCACAGCCCGGCTGTACCGGCTCGATCTGACGGAAGCAGAAACCGCACTTGCCCGTTTCGTACATACATTCAGGGGAAAAACAGCCCTCAAAACTGTCTGGCAGAAAATGGCGTGGATCAGTCTGCTCAACGGCGACCAGCAGGGATACTACCAGCGAATGTGGATGGTGAAACAAACCGGCGCCGCCCGCAGCGATGCCGACAAGGCCGCAGCCCGGGAAGCAGATTCCGGGGAGATGCCCGATGTCAGGCTGCTGAAGGCGCGTATATTGTTTGATGGCGGTTATTACGAAAAAGCATATCAGTTTCTGAAAAACAGGGAGGCAGAGTTTGCCTACCAGCCGCGCATACAACTTGAATACCTGTACAGAATGGGCAGAATAGCCCATAAACTGGGGAAAAATGCGGAGGCACGCCAGTTCTACGAACAAACCATTCGTCAGGGCGAGCAGCAGCCCTGGTATTTTGCCTGTAACGCAGCACTGCAGACGGGATATCTGCTGGAAGAAAAAAATGACCGCGAAAACGCGCGGCTGTACTATCGCAAGTGCCTGAATATGAAGCCAAAAGAGCATGCGAGCGGCCTGCACGCCAAAGCAAAAGCACGGCTGAACCGTTTAAGTTAACACAGTTTGCTGCATCTTTGCAGTAAAATTAACATCAGATGAAGAAATTACTCTCATTTCTTGCCTTTTCAGCGTTTGTTCTTTCCGTCAGCGCCCAAAAACCACTTGCCACCTTCACCGTTCCCTCCGGGAAACTCGTAGCGCCAGTGGAAGTAACCTTCACCAGCGAGGCCAAAAAGCCCGTTGATTCCTACCTGTGGGATTTCGGCGACGGCTCTACCTCCACAGAAGCCAATCCGGCACACCGGTACACGCAATCGGGCAACCATCTGGTGTCGCTCACAACCAAAAAAGGTTCTAAAACTACTACTGTCAAACAAATGATTCAGGTTACAGCTCCCGAGCGCTGCCTCGTGGAAATCGAGACGGAATTCGGCACCATGACTGTCGAGCTCTCCAACGCCACCCCCAAGCACCGCGACAATTTCATCAAACTCGCCGAAGAAGGATACTACAACGATCTGCTCTTCCACCGCGTTATCAACAGCTTTATGATCCAGGGCGGCGACCCCGACTCGCGCAACGCTCCCGCCGGCAAGATGCTCGGAATGGGCGGCCCCAATTATCAGGTGCCAGCCGAACTGGTTGATTCCATGGTGCATATCAAGGGCGCACTCGCCGCCGCGCGCACGAACAACCCCGAGAAGAAGTCCTCCGGCTCGCAGTTCTATCTCGTTCAGGGTGGCCCGGTTACCGACGGACTCCTGAACCAGATCGAATCCATGCGCAACTTCCACTACACGCCCGAGCAGCGCGAAGCCTACCTGAAACTGGGCGGCACTCCGCACCTCGACCGCGAGTACACCGTTTACGGTTATGTGGTGAAAGGCCTCGACGTGATTGACAAAATCGCAGCCGTAGAGACAGCACCCGGCGACCGGCCGAAAAAAGATGTGAAGATGAAAATGAAAGTTATCAAGTAATTTTACCGGGTTCAGACGTTACAAGCTGAACCCGGCTTTTTTACTTCAAAAAAACTCAAATGAAAATCAGGGACATACTGACCAGACCAGAAGGACGACGACTGGAATTCAAGCAGGAACTGCCCGCTTCTGCCGAGCTGGCGAAGACCATCGTGGCATTCGCCAATGATGCAGGAGGGGATATATTTATAGGTATCCGCAACGCCCCCAGGGAACTGACAGGCGTACCGGAAGCAGAGCTGATGAAAATGGAAGAGCAGATTGCATCCGTCATTCACGACCACTGCCGCCCTGTCATAATACCGGAAATTACCTTTCATGCAGACGGGAATCTGCATTTCATAAGGATACAGATCCATCGGGGCAGCGACTTGCCCTATCATCTCGGATCAAAAGGTGAAAAGGAAGGCACCTATATCAGAATAGGCTCCACCAATCGGCGGGCAGACGAAGCCATTATCGCCGAACTGAAACGCCGCAAACGAAATATTTCTTTCGATGCCGAATCCGTATATGACAAAAAAGCTTCCGATTTTGATCTAACCGATTTTCGCAAACAATATCAGGAACTGACCAATGAAGATCTGGATGATACCGCACTTGTCAAACTGGGTCTGTTGAGGACGGAGCAGGGTTCTCCGGTGGCAACACATTCACTGGCGCTATTCTCCGACTATGAGACCAGGAAGGATCTTTTCCCGTTTTCCAAAATCGAATGTGCACGCTTCAAGGGTGTGAGTACAGATACGAAAATTGACGATAAGACAATCACAGAACAAATAGGCAGGCAACCTGAAGAAGCCCTCAAATTCATCCAGCGCCATGTAAGCCGCAGTTCCCGGATCGAGGGAGTCTATACCAAGAGTCGCTGGGAGTATCCTATGGCCGCTATCAGAGAGGCACTTCGAAATGCCGTGGTTCACCGCGACTACAGTCTGACAGGAAAGGATATCAAGGTAGCCATCTATGACGATATGGTGGAAATCACCAGTCCGGGTACACTGCCTCCTTCCATTGACTTTCAGGAAATGGAGGCCAGACAAAGCGATATCCGAAACCGTATCATTGCTCCGGTTTTCAAGCGGCTCGGACTCATTGACCAGTGGGGTAACGGACTGAAAATCATCGCAGAAGAGCTCAGATCTTACCCCGATATCGAGTTAAAATGGTTTGAGAGCGGGTTACAGTTTCAGGTACAGTTTGTCAGGAAAAACTTTCACCCGGCCGTACAGGTCACTGAATCTGATGGTTCCTTTGGCACCTGGCCGGCACCTGGTCGGCACCTGGTCGGCATCAAGTCGGCACCAAGTCGGCACCAGGTCGGGGCCGGGTCGGCACCAGGTTCGAACCAGATAGAAAAACTGCTCTCCAGCATCGGCACATCGGGCAATATCAGGGAGTTCATGGCGCTGCTGGGCTGGAAAGACCGGAGCAAGTTCAGGGCAAAATATATCACTCCTCTGCTGGAACAGGGCATACTGTCCATGACCATTCCGGACAAGCCCAACAGTTCCAGACAGGAATACTATCTGACGGAAAAAGGACGGA
>CAIYFY010000144.1 GCA_903925535.1 uncultured Bacteroidota bacterium
AGTCTCAATCCTACCTAAGAATGGCTGCTCTTCAGACACAAATTTCCTAAAAATATGGGAAGTTTACACAGTCTCAATCCTACCTAAGAATGGCTGCTCTTCAGACCCTTAGTTGTTTCAACTAATTGATCTTCAATAAGTTGAATCTTTGATTTGCATCCAGAAACAAGCGAATTATTCATATTAAACAATTTTCTATATAAAAAGTGTGTGCGGAGGGTCCAAAATTTCGGAGAAACCCAAGGGTGAATCCGGTATGAAATTTATTCCTTTGGCTTGAAGCTCCGTCAGTTGCAAAAGTAAGATACTGTCCTGACTTTGCAGCAATGTTAAACACCATAACTCTCCACCACTCCATGATCATGGCTCACTGCCTTGCCCAGTCCAATCCATTCTGGCAGGGTGATGTTGCTCCTGAATTTTACCTCGAAAAGCAAAAAAGGATTACCAAACTGACGGCCATACCGGCAACTGAAATCGGATATCTCCACTTGCAGGCTGCGGGGCGGCAACTGCCACGAAACCGCAGAAGCAAATTTTAGTATGTGCCCAACCAAACAATTTTCCAACAGCCTGACTCTGGCTGCCAAACC
The DNA here is from genome assembly GCA_903925535.1 of uncultured Bacteroidota bacterium. Classification (GTDB taxonomy): domain Bacteria; phylum Bacteroidota; class Bacteroidia; order Chitinophagales; family Saprospiraceae; genus M3007. The sequence continues at coordinate 594 of CAIYFY010000144.1, forward strand.
CTGATTGCGCTCCCATTCAGCCAAATTGTGATCGTTTAATGCAATGTACCTCCTGATGATATACTGATTTTTCCTCCCGGTTGACAGCTGAAGGTTCTCCCGTATCTGTTCGGTCACTGCAAATTGCTGTCCCATCGAAATTTCACAAATTTCTCTGAACTCGCTGTTGCTCAACAAGTCAAGCAGTGCCTGTACCCCAATTTCGTTTATCCCCATCAGCGCCGCCTTGCCTTGCAAGGACTTGTATTGTATCAATGGATAACGAAAATGATAGGCAGTCTGACTTTTGTGGTTGTGAAACAGATCATTACTGCCTCCTGCATACATATTAATGAAACGCCTGAATACAGCGATGGATGAATGATTTATCGGCTGTTCCAGTCGCAGTAAAGCAAAGCAAAGCTCATGGGTTGATATTGTCCCGTCAACATTCAGTAAATTGACCATAGCCCACGTTTGTTTTAGCACCGGCACCAAACTGGCCAATGATTTTTCTGAAAAGTTCCTTCTTGTCATCAACTTTCACTTCCACTCCGCACAGGTTTACCGGACTCAATCTGAAGTTAAAGCTGTATTTAACCCCCGGCCGAATTTTCAGGAAGCTGACAGGTACCGGATCTTTCAACGGATTCTCGTTGTGGGGCGTGATGAAATCGTCGGAAAATAGTTTTTCATTCGCTTCAAGCATCGGGAAGGCGTCAAAAAATACATCCTGACCATACATTCTGTTTGTATGCTCTCCCTCAAAAAGGTGCATTTCCAGTTCCAGCGGATCAACAGCAGCAAGTTCCGGCCGAATTTCATTCAGCAGTTTGTTGATGAATGAAATTCGACTACTTTTCCCGTGATCAGACTTTATCCGGCCTGGAAAAGCACTGCGCAGAATACCTTTTACCGACGAGCCCGGGATACAGGGCAAGCCCGTCGTGTGATCAAAGAAGAATCCAAGTTTAAACTCTCCGGGAGCACCTGTAGCGTGTGAGTATCCACTGCCAATGATTAACCCCGGATATGTGGTTTTCATAGGAAAACAACAATTCCCGATCTTTAATCCCCGATCTGGATCCGTCATGACCGATGACCATTCTGCGGGCGCATTTAACTCCAAAATTGCCTGGTTTTGTATATCAAAGTAACCCTTTTTGTCCGAAGATTGCTCTTTGAACGAAGTCTTGCCGTGATATACAAAATCATCAAGCTCTCTTTTTTTGTTCACAAGGTGGTCGTAGTACGATCTGTAGAACAACCAGCCGGCATTTCTTCCCATAGTCTGTTTTTTATTACTGTTCTTTTACTTTTTACTGAACCGGAAAGCGCGCAATGCCATTTTCACGGCAATTGCGGCCTCGGTAACCTCTCCAAGTGTATCGTGATCGGGTTTTGAAAGGTTAATCCTGATGTACTGAAGAAGTGGACGTGGTGAAGAGTACTGATTGCTACCGACCGGCGAGATAACATCAAATACGACTTTCATCAGTGTGGCCCTGCGTTGTTTTGTATTGTCATCAGCGTTATCTCTACTTGTTTCCCGATAGTCGCCCTCGCTGAAAAACAGCACGCTGGGCAGCAACCCTGCCTGTATCACAGACGCACCAAAGGAGGAGATATCTCCCTTCCACTCCGAAGGGAATCCTTCCGGGTAGCTGCTTGCCAAAGCCTCCAGTGTCTGTACGGCTTTTTCTACTTTGATCTGGTTAATTCTCATGGCTACAATGAAATTTTTTTAATATCACAATATCCATACCCGACGCTGGCGTTAGCTCCAATTTGAACCAGCCCTTTCCCGGTTATTCTTTTACTGAAATCAGCAGCATGATTGACGGCTGAAGGCAACAGTATCGAAAACCAGAGCCGGGTCTGACGCGGCAGTACTTGCTCGTACCAAAGGTTGGTACTCTGCCCGTTCTCGAGATGGTTGCGTGCAATGACAGGTAAATGGTGGTTGTCTGTCAACAGTTTTAGCTGCGTATCCGGTAAAATGATTGACCACTCTCCAAGCAGATACTGTATTTCTGCACTGGCGGGCAGGTCTTCCGGGGGCGGCACAGCCGTTACTGATTTGATATCCTCAAGGTGTGTTGTCACTGTCTCTTTACTAAACAGGTTGACTGCACTGGTTGATGCCTTCTTTGCCAGTAATGTCAATCCCTTGATCATATCGGAATTCTTGTCAACAAAACCGGTATCCGTCATTTGCCTGACAAGCTCGCGCAGCAAAGCAGGTGAACTTACCCTGTAAAAAGGGGTATCGTTGCTGTTGCATCGAGCCGGGAAGGATAACAGCGATGCCTCCATAAACACAAAATCACCCTTTTTCCCCGTAGCACGAACCACGCCGTCTTTCCTGCGACTTTCACTCATCTGCCTGCCAAATACCTCGTCAATATAATCATCATTTATCCCGTCCTGCATATAGATATGCTGCAACAAGGCCCCCTTGAGGCTTGAGGCATGAATTACGGGAAACCCGGTAATCTCGTCGCGCTGTACCAGCTTGTCTATGATACCGTAGTTTGCCTCCCCACTCCCGACGTGCAAGTTACTGACGGCCTTTATTACATAAAAAGATGGGTTCATTTCATTTGTTTTAAATTGTGATGCAATAGTTGTAGCCTATTCTGCGAAATGATCTGACAGAATGAAATTCGTTGGCAATTGTATCGGCCTGTGTACTCCAGAAAACGGAGCCTCGTTTGTAAAGATTGTATCTGATACTTTTGGGCTCACTGTTACCTGACCATAACTGATTGGGATCGGTCAGGTGAGTTGTCAAGTGCCTGAATGACACTGTACTGGATACCTCAAAATATGGATGTATACTCATTGGCCCGGGGAGCCAGGCATCGCTCAGCAGTATCAGTTGTTCACCCTTTGGATCAGCGTCTTTCTGATAGCCAAACAACGTACCAAAATCATCAAAGAAATTGTCGCCAGCAGGAACGACGGAATACAAATCAGGCAGATCGGATATTTCGAGCAGGAAAGTACTCTTTTCCGCACCGAGCTGTACCAGGCGGGATGTGCCGAACTCTGCGGGCAGGCTGTCATTCAGTGATAATAAAACGGCAAAGCGCCATCCTTCAACCAGGCTGTATCTGTTCTGTTTGTAAAACCCCGACTCGTCGGTCCCTCCATCGTAGTTTTTTCGGTTGCCCGCAGTAGTTTCCGCAATAAATACACCATTTTCAGTTACTCCGGACTCGAAAAACATGGGTAAATCTCCATGATGACCACTGCGTAACAAATCTTTGAACGGACGTTTGCCATCATACACAGCTCCGGTATTATCGGACAATAAAGCCCCTTCTTTAAACACGTTGCCTGTCAGCAAATTGTTGGCCTCCAGTTTGTGACCTGTCAAAGTCCGCTTCAGCAGCCCTGCGCCTTGGGCGTTATCAGGTATAACAGGAGGTGCATAGTGAAAAGGAATTCCATCCGGACTAATCAGAAATACCGGTGACAGGCAGTTGATAATACCAAATCCCGTATCATGATCTGCATCAAAACCGGCAGTGCCAATCAGCTTCGCTGCATTGCCACCGGGGATAACCTCCCCTTTTGATGCGTCAAACGATCCTCCGTCGCTCTTGAGCAACTCGAAACGAAGCATCCCGAGCAGGCTTGTTTGCTGCGGGAAGTGAAGGGAACTGACGAAGTAATTCTGATTGACACCCTGGCCAAAACCATTTTCGCCGCCAAAAAAATAGGAGCCAAGCGGACTAAGTGTGACTAGTTTTGTATGCATGTTCTCAGGATTTGGGTGCCGTATTGATGAAATGTACAAAACGCAGACAGGAATAGACTTTTTTCAGGCATTTATCTGAAATACTGCGTATTTGCTCGGTTTGTATGTCTTCAGACAACGGTAACTCATCGAAACAGGCAATCAACAGCCGGAGGACAGAACCCAGAAACGGGCTTAACAAGCCGTCTTCACCCCGATGTATCCGCTCATTAAAGTTATTGAACAGTATATCGTGAAAACGCTGGTTGCGTTCCTGACTGGCTGTAGATGCCCGAAACAAACCCTCCAGACTCTCCAGCCTGAAAATGACAGAACTCAGGAAGAGAGCATCAACAGACTTTCCGGGAAGATGTGTATTCAGCAAGTCATGAAAAGAGGTATAAACCGGACTGGCCTTGTTGAAAATACTGCTGAATCCGGAACCGCTGTGTTTGGTGAGATTCCAGGCTATACTGTTACGAGCATCTCCCGACTTAATCTTTACGAACAGATTCTCCTGGGCTGTTTCCAGCGTTTCTCTCAATGGGTACTTATGGTGACTGACTGAAATACCATAGCTCAGGGCAGGCTTCTTTCCTGCTGCTATCAGGTGTTTTTCCTCCTCCGCTGTAACCCCTGAAGCCCTCAGAACCTTCTCTACAAACAATTTATCAAGTTGCTCGATCAGATGGAAAATTGTCTCCTGTTGGTAATCGGCATCTGTTTTAACAAGCGAATTGACCGGCGCGACAAAAAGCAGGTCGTCACCACCGGCATAGACAGCTACTCCTCCGAAATCTCTGACCTTCCTGCAGGCCGCCAGTGAAAAATCGGCGAGACAATTCGCCAGTTGAGTACGCTCCTGATCATTTCTGCTCTGAAACAGGTACCCCATATTGTCTCCGTCAGCTCTCACAATAGCTATGTATTTGTGACACAGGCGGAACTCACCCCCTGCAGCCATTGCAAGGCTCGCAATAAACTTCTCCTGCCGTTCCTCTTCCGGTGTATGTATGTCGTCGAGAATACTGCGGAATCTGTTATATTCCTGCTCGCCCATACTGGCGGCAAAGGCAGATGTGGCAATTTCAGGCGTGGACGGGAAATCCGGTGCGTTATATCCGTTACGGATGAGAAAACTGTAGTACAGGTCTTCGAATATGATATCCGGAAAATCAATCTGCTCAGTAGCTACTCTGGTTGATGCCAGTTCAAGGCTGTTCAGATACTCGTCAACTGTTTTAACAGGGTTGGTTTCTGATTCAGGCAATTCAATATACAATGCAAGTAACCGCAAGTACTGCGTCAGCCATTTACTAACGGCCTCCTCTGTACAGGCTTCTACGGGCAGCGATTTCCGTTTTCTGGAATGAGGGGGGCGGAGCGTCGGGTTATTCAGGTCTTTCGAGAGTTTGACGGAAAGTACCCGAATAACGTCCTGAACTATTTCCTGCAGATCAGGCACAGCTTTTCCGTTAATGCGTGCTACAAAACGATCCGGAAAGAGCCCGGCACCTAGATTATCCTTGTAAATGTCAGGATTATTGCGAAATACATTGAGAAATTCAATATTGTTCGTAGCCCCGCTCCATACTTCCAGTCGCCTCATTACCTCGCGGGTAATCCAGGAGAACAGGTAACTGGATGCCCAAAGTGCTTTTGTACTTCTGGCTTGCGAAATAGTCTGGAATATCGGACCTGCACTGTATGCCAAATACCTTTTCATACTTTTCTAAGTTTTTGATAATCAATTTGGGTGCAGGCCCAATCAATGAAATCCTCCAGGTTGAACTCCTCCCTGGAAGGTGTCATCAAATGATCTATTTGAACATTGGTATGCTCATCCCTCCATGGCCCCCCGTCTTTCGTTTTTTTAACCAATTTGAAATCGAAACGGACATCATACATGTTTTTTATCTCCTCAACAAGGAGAAATATTTGACGATTGAAAACCTTGAATGTTACGGGAGCCTTGAATCTTTCTATGTCGCCACCGTCAACAGTCACTTTATACTTTACTTTTATATTTTCAGTAGTATGATCGTTACCTGTGCCAACCAGAAACTCGTAGTGCTTTGCGAGTCCGAGCATTGCGCGAACATAGCGATATTGGTAATTGTCACCGCTATCATTATAACTGTTGATAAATGTAAATTTATTGTTTAATTGCCCGGCACCTAGATCAATGGGCGGTTTTTTTCTGAACAGGACGTCCTTCAGAGGGCCTTTTCCAACTTCGTTACTGATACTCTTCTTGAAGTGTCTTTTTTCCCATCTTATGCCCTTTTCAATACACATATACTCAAAAAGCAGTGATTTTTCGTACGGGCTGTTGATACCGGTTTTGAGCCGTTGCCAGTCATTTTTGATTAAGTCCAGTGTTTTACCCTGAATTTTCTCATCTTTTTTTTGAAAAACGATCCTGCCGGAATTTACCAGTACTTCTCTAAACAACTTGTAGTCCTCGGCCTCCTGTCTGGTGCGTCCGGCAGAGAAACTGCCCCACCCTTTGTTTTGCCGGTTTCCGAAATTATGCAGGGCGAAAAATTCGGGTATCAGACGTTCAAGCTCTGCGAGAAGTGTTTCATGGAATGAAAAGACAGACAGTTCCAGAAACTTGTCGTGTAACCACTGTTTTTCAACAGGTGGAAATATTTTGATTTGTCCTGTCCGCACATTGGCGTGTTGCTTTTCAAGTATTTGAATACGCAACTTGTAATCAAGTGCCCGGGTATCATCTTTTAACAACCATTCCTTCCGTATGGTCAGTTTTTTATTCAAGAACGCGTCCAGTTTGGGCTTTACTTCGGTAGCACGCAGAGTAGCGTCCTCCTGATCATATTGAAAATGTATGATCGGAGTATGCTGTTTTAGGATAAATGTCAGGCTCATATCAGGATTTTTCGTTTACTGATTTCATTGTTTTTTCGAGCTTTGGTCGCAAAAAGTCATAAATTTTCTCGGGTACCAGCGAAAGCTCTTGCCTGTTTTCAAAAATAATATCCTGATGTAATCGCAACAAAGCCTCATGCGCAGAAACAGGCTGCCCCAATTGCTCATTTATTTCCTGAACCAGTTTTGCCTGTTTTTCACTCAGACGACGATGCGCTGTATATTTTTCAAAACACAGTTGAACGAGAGGGAGGATGGGTATAAAAATTCTGCTGGTGAAATGATGCATGTCATAGTTCATTACATTACCCCAGACAAAAGGCACCAGTATGGCTATGATACCTACAACGAGATACACTCGCATAAAAAAACTGCGCTGTTCAGAATCCCAGAATAAATTGGCTTTCTGACATCTCAGGATGGCTTCTTCCCTGCTCAGTGTGGCAGGTATATTGCTGTACCAGTCCAGCATCTTCTCTTTGTCTCCGGTGAATCTGTCTGCTGCCAGTTCTATTTGCTCATCAAGGGGTCGTTTCAACTTGCTGCCGGGGTTCCATTCCATCTCAAAAACAGTAGTGTCAAATTTTTCCTGAATGGACGCCGCCAGTTGAACTTTGTTTTTTTCAAACCTGGCTAAAAAGAATGGAAAAACAAGGCTGACAATCAGGAGAGGCATGAATGTGATCCACTCGTATTTCGACATCACCGGGAGCAAAAGAGCTGCAAACGGATAAAAGGCAGTGAGTAAAGAGAGCGCGGTCCTGGCATTGGAGATATGTTTCGCCTCTATGTACAACTGCTTTTGTGCATACAGTAACTGTAGATTTTCAGGATAATTTTGACGTTCTGCGATATTGTTCATCTGATACTGGACTAATTGATTGATGAAATATTAAGACTTGCCGAGTTAAAAATAAAAGGCATGACAAAAATAGTAAACAGATTGGTTTTGCCAAAATATTTTTCAAGAAAACCATTTTTGGCCGTGAAAAATTTTCACCCATTGTCTTTTCAAAGGAATGACAGGCGCATGTAAAGGAATAGTTGCCGCCGGAGATGCGAAGGGGCAGAATACCCGCTAGACAAAATCCAGGGCTTCGTAGATACGCGATGAATCGCGTATCTACAGAGGGTCTCAATCCTACCTAAAAATGGCTACCCTTCAGACATAACAAAAAATTCGTGATAATCCCAACTAAAAGTCTCAATCCTACCTAAAAATGGCTACCCTTCAGACTTAAGTACCTCGGAAATAACGTGTTCGGAAACGGTCTCAATCCTACCTAAAAATGGCTACCCTTCAGAC
>CAIYFY010000145.1 GCA_903925535.1 uncultured Bacteroidota bacterium
AAACAGGATGAGTACTCGGAATTCTTTCATTCGAAGGACTTTGATGAAACTCTTCTGAAAGTAGCCAGCGAAGATGTTACAAGTTTTAGAAACAATAATAGATGGCTGAATTATCATCCTCAAGAGGCCCTGATTTTCAAAGCCCCGGAGAGTGTGTGGAATGAGTTGAAAACGACTTACAGCATTGACTTTAAAAACTTGGTGTACGGAGAATTACCCAAAGAAGAAGCTATTCTGGGAACATTAAAAATGATTCAGGAAAGATTAATAGCAATTTCCTGGACAATAAAAGTTGAACCCAAGAAATGAAATTCACCGAGGAAAAACTGGAAAAGGCGTTTGCCGAGTTGCCAGCAGGAGGGCTTTCAATTGATTTCAGCCTCAATAAAACAAATGTATCAAGTCGAATGTGATTTCTGATTCAGACCAACATTCCTTGCCTTCACGACACGTTCACGCTGCAACCACTGAATGTACCATTTTTTCCATCTCAAAACTGTATCTTTGGGCGAATAAACCGGGATACCTTTCTTCAGTCAAGCTCTAAATCATCTATCCATCCCGGCATCACTGACCATTACACACTTCTCCCGGCATGATAGATATTTTAGACTACCATAAATCGGTTCTCGACAGCTACGAAAGGTATATTCAAAGTTTCGTCTCAATCAGTGACAGCCGAATCAGGAAAGTGGTGAATGAATACCTGCGCGATCAGAAAGGCCTCTGGAAGGATCCGCTCATACAGTTCAACCCGGGATATGAAAAGGGGAAACCACTGAGCCAACTGAACAACGCGCACCCGCTGCTATCCGAATTGTTCCCATTCCAACCACATAAACACCAGGAAGAGGCCGTTCAGCTCGGACTCAATGGCGAGCATTTCGTGGTAATTTCCGGTACAGGTTCAGGAAAATCGCTCACCTACATGGCTTCTGTTTTCAATCACCTGTTGCAGGTGAACGGAGCAACCCATAAAGAGGGAGTGCACGCACTCATCGTTTATCCGATGAACGCACTGATCAACTCCCAGGCAGGCGAACTGGAAAAACTCCGTGAAGCGTATGAAGCTGAAAACGGAAAAAATTCGTTCCCTTTCACGTTTGAAAAATACACCGGCCAGGAATCCTCTCAACAGAAACAGCGAATTATAGAGGGAAAACCCAATATTATCCTGACCAATTTTGTCATGCTGGAGCTGATGCTCGTCAGGGCAAAAGAACAGCAACTCCGGGACAGTATCTTCAATTGCCTCCGGTTTCTTGTTTTCGATGAACTGCACACTTACAGAGGAAGACAAGGCGCCGATGTGGCCATGCTGATCCGCAGATTGCACAAGGAAGCAAAACAACCACTGATTTGTGTGGGAACGTCTGCCACGATGTCGAGTGGCGGAAAGCCGGAACAGCAGGGAGAGGATGTAGCAAAGGTAGCCTCCAGAATTTTTGGCGTGCCCATCCAGCCCGGGCAAATTGTAACCGAAACGCTACGCCAGGTGGTGGTCAATACCGGCATTGATATGGCCTCGCTGCAGCGCAGCCTCGTCAACCCTATCGAGGAGGCCGGATCGGAGGAGTATCTGCTGAATCATCCTCTCGCAGCATGGCTCGAACAGCATATCGCTTTGAAAGCCATCAACGGAAAGTGGTTCAGAAATGAACCAAAAACACTTCCGGAAGTAATTGAGGCACTCAGCAATGCCTCAGGTATGCAGCAGGATATCTGCCGACACAGGTTGAAGGAAATGCTCAACCTGATCCAGTATGTAAATGTACAACTGGCCGAGTCGGGATCAAGGACTTCTTACCTCCAGTTCAGGCTGCACCAGTTCTTTCTTCAAACAGGCTCTGTATTCTGCACACTGGAAGACACCGGCAGCAGAGAAGTAAGGGTGGAAAAAGAAGTATCAGTATCAAAAAATGGCGAAACACTGCCGCTTTTCTCTGTGGCGTTCAGCCGTATCAGCGGGGAGACTTTCTACCGGGTCAATATGATCAATGCCACCGTCCTCGAGCCATGGACGGATGTCTATGGCAATGATGCGGAGGAAGAAGCCGGTGAAGAAGGCTATTTTCTGCCCAGCCGTGAAAATGGAGACGACTTCTGGGATGAAGACCCCGCGTATGCGCGTGAGGAGCTTCCGGCTGACTGGTTCGACGTGCGCAACCGCGAGCGTATCAGGAGGGAACGAGCGCCTTTTGTGCCCCGCAGAATCTATGTCAATCCTCTGGGACACATCAGCAATTCGCCCGAAAAAGGTTTCCTGCCGGGATGGTTTCTGAAGGCGCCGCTGTTGTTTGATCCTACTTCAGGGGCATTTTATGACTCCAGAACACGCGACAGTACAAAACTCGCCAGAATCGGTAATGAAGGTCGCGGAACAGCTACCACCATTATCAGTCTTTCGGCGTCGCTCGCACTCGCACAGGCACGCGTACCCCGGGAGGTCCAAAAAGTGATGAGTTTTACCGACAACCGTCAGGACGCTGCACTCCAGGCAGGCCATTACAATGATTTCGTCAATACGGTACTCATACGGGCCGCGATTTACCACGCTGTGGCCAGGAATGGCGTGCTCGACTATTCCAATATCGCGCTGGAGGTAGCCAAATCGCTCAATCTTGGGCAAAATGAGTTTGCCAAAGAACCGGGCCAGCTCGGCTCCAGCAGGTCCGAAAATGAAAAAGCACTCAGGCTTTTCCTCAAATACCGGATTATGGACGATCTGCGCTACTCGTGGCGTGTTATTCTCCCCAACCTGGAGCAGTGCGGACTTCTTAAAATTGAGTACACCGACCTCGATGAACTCAGCGAAGATCAGCACTGGTCGAATGTAGCGTTCATGAACGAATTATCCAAAGGGGAACGACTGGACTTGTTGTATCTGCTTGTCAATTATATCAGAAACAAATTTGCTGTCCGCGCCGATGAATATGATGATGCAACCAGGGAACAAAATAAAAATATCGTCCAGCAGAAACTGATTGATCCCTGGCGTTTTGACCGGGAAGAAGAAATTTTTCTTCCTAACTGGATACGCCTGGAACCTGTTAATTCGAGGATCAACACGCAAAGTCTGCATTATATGAGTGCGTGGGGGCGACATTTAAAAAACTTCTTTAACAGCCGGGGCCACTCCGGGCTGAGGGGAGAACGTGTCAACGAACTCACACAGGCAATACTGGATGTACTCGTCAATTTGGGCTACCTGTCGGAAAACATGAGTCTTTGCCAGGTTCCATTGTATCAGCTGCCCATTGATCGAATCCGCTGGGTGAAAGGTGATCTGAAAACGGTATATCACGACCGGATAAGGCTGCGGATGCAGGCTGAAAAGTCAATGGAACCCAACCTGTTCTTTCAGCATTTTTATATGCAGTCGCCCGAACAGCTCAAATACCGCCGCGCCGGTGAACATACAGGGCAGCTGAAAAATGAAATCAGAGAAGCCAACGAGGCAGCCTTCAGGCATGACAAAGAAGTGCCTGATGCCAGGAGACTTTCCGCTCTGTTCTGTTCACCCACCATGGAGCTGGGTATTGATATTCGTGAACTGAATACGGTACATCTCCGCAATATTCCCCCCAGTCCGGCCAATTATGTACAGCGTGCCGGACGGGCCGGACGAAGCGGTCAGGGTGCGCTGGTACTCGCCTTCTGTGGAAATCAAAGTCCGCACGACCGATATTATTACGACCACCAGCGCGAAATGGTGCATGGCGTGGTGACGCCTCCCAATCTGGATCTGTCCAATGAGGAACTCTGGCGAACACACCTGCACTCCATGTACCTCGCCGCATGTGCACTCGATCACTTCGACCGATCGGTAGAGCAATTGATCAACATTGAACAGCCGGGGTACCCGATCAGACCGGAAGTGACTGCAAAACTTCAACTCGGCGCAAGGGCTCAGGATGCCCTTGTCAATAAAGCTGGTCACATTATACGTGAGGCTGTAGAAAATTACGGTCGTCCGGTGTGGTACCACGACGACTGGGTTAATCAGGTTGTCAGCAGGGCGCCGCACAGTTTTGATGCAGCCTTCAACCGCTGGCGCAATATGTACAAAGATGCTCTTGGCGCCAAACAGAAAGCAACACAGGTTATCAGCCACCCGGCTATTTCACGCAATCACACTGATTACAAAAACGCCAGAAAAGAGCTGGATGAAGCCCAGAAAAGACTGGACGAACTCAGAAACAACGGCAATTCCGAACAATGCGAATTTTTCCCCTACCGCTATCTTGCCTCCGAGGGATTTCTGCCGGGATATAATTTCCCCCGTCTGCCGCGCAGATTATGGCTGGAGACCTCTTCCACCGCAGCAGACGCCATATCCAGACCACGACTGCTTGCACTGACGGAGTTCGGCCCTCAAAATACGGTCTATTACAACGGCCAAAAATACCAGGTGACTACGATGATGTCCGGCTTTGACAGTGAAAGCATGACGCTCCGGGGAGCCAAAATTTCAAAAAAATCGGGTTTTATCCTGTTCGGAGAAGAAATCAATTCGGATACAGACCCATTCTCGGGCGCTGATCTCAGTCAAAATGCCAATGTGGAGCATATTCCCAACCTGCTGGAATTACAGGACGGTCGTGCCCGGCAGGTACAGCGAATCAGTTGCGAAGAGGAGGAACGTATGAGGAAAGGATTCGAAGACCGGCTCTACTTCCGCACCGACCAAACAGCGGGTATTCAGGAGGTTCGCGTTTGTTTTAACGGTGAACACCTGATCAATCTCCGGTATATCCCGACGGCCCAAATCATCAGGATTAACCTTCGCTGGCGCGCGTCACGCACACAGGAGCACGGATTTGCTATCAACAATCGTACAGGCAAGTGGCTCTCGCAAAAGGAGGTGGACGACATGCAGCAACAGGGCGAGGATGCACAGGAGCTGGTTAACCGTGTGCATCTGTACACCACGGATACGGCCAATGCGCTGTATATCGAGCCCTGCGCGCACCTGAATCTGGACAGGAATGGCGTCATTACGCTGATGTATGCACTCAAGAGAGCCATCGAGCAGTATTTTCAGGTAGAGCCACGTGAAATGGGCGCAACGTTGATGGGAGATCCGGAACGCCCCAATATTTTTATCTACGAGGCAGCTGAAGGCAGCCTTGGTATTCTTTCCCAAATAACCCGCGATGCCGATACTTTCAGGGCGGTCACGGAGACGGCATGCCGGATTTGTCACTTTGCCGACGGCAAAGATATTCACCCGAACGGCGCTGATTGCCGGGCCTCCTACGCCGATTTGCTTGATTATTTCAACCAGCGTGATCACACAAAAATCAATCGCCTGCTGATCAAAAATGCTCTGGAATTGCTGAAAGATTGCCAGTATGAGGTTTCTAACGGGACCAAAACCTATTCGGAACACTACCAATGGCTCTACAATCAGACTGATCCGGCTTCAGATATGGAACGGCATTTGCTTGAGTACCTGTATCAGAATGGTCTGCGCCTGCCCGATCGTGCACAAATCAATATGAGCAATCTGGGCTGCTATGTATCCGCCGATTTTGTATTTGACAAAGAGCGCATCGCTATTTTTGTGGACGGCTCCGTGCACGACGATGAGCAGGTCGCAGAGGGCGATGCATACAAACGGGAGTGTCTGGAACGCCTGGGTTGGGAAACGATTGTATGGCACTACCGCCAGCGCCTGAGCGATTTCATCGCGGCTTACAAGCATGTTTTCACCAAATCAAACGCCCGATGAAAAGCTCTTCCACAACGACTATAACGCCCGGAACACTTGTTGAGCTGCATCGGCGCACCTGGGTGGTGATGCCCTCTCCGGCGCCTGATTTGATTACACTCCGCCCGTTGGGTGGCTCCGAACTGGAATCGCGGACGATCTGGTTGCCGGCGGCCAATCCGCTGGACACCATCAGGCCGGCCACTTTTGAACCGCCGGGCGCTGAAGAAACCGGCGATTTCGCCTCCGCACGACTCCTGTTCAACGCTGTCCGCCTCCTCTTTCGCGATGGTGCAGGGCCCTTCCGCTGCGCAGGCAAAATATCGGTGCGACCGCGCGCTTTTCAGATCGTACCGCTTGTGATGGCCCTGCGTCAAAAGACGGTTCGCCTGCTGATAGCCGACGATGTAGGTGTGGGTAAAACAGTGGAAGCGCTGCTCATTGCCCGCGAAATGCTCGATCGCGGACTGATCCGGCGTATCGCTGTGCTTTGCCCGCCACACCTGTGCGAACAGTGGCAAACAGAAATGCTCGACAAGTTCGGGCTCGAAGCCGCCATCATCCGCTCCGGTACCATCGGAGAACTGGAACGCCAGTGCGCTTCCAATGAAACGGTGTTTGAACGTTTCGATTTCCAGGTGGCCTCTATTGATCTGGTAAAAACGGAGCGCTACCGCACGCTTTTTATGCGCGATTGCCCCGATCTGGTCATTGTGGATGAAGCGCATACCTGCACCCGGCCGGCCGGGGCAGACAGTATGCAACAACAACTGCGCCACGCCCTGCTGTCGGAGGTAGCCCGACGCCCCCAACAACACCTGCTCCTGCTCACCGCTACCCCACACAGCGGGAAAACGGAAGAATTTCACAGCCTGCTGGGCCTGCTGCACCCTGACTTTGAAAGGGTGGAACTGACCACAGCACCCGACACCCACCGGCAAAAAGTGGCAGAGCATTTCATTCAGCGAAGAAGGAAAAACATACAGCACGGATTCGGGGAAACTACCCGTTTTCCGGAACGCGATGCAAGGGAGGAGGCCTATGAACTCCATCCCGAGTACAGACTGGCTTTTCTTGGCCTGCTCGAACTGGTACGAAAAATGGTGCAAACGCAGGCTGCCAACAAGGGGATACAGAAACTCCGCTACTACACAGCACTGACGTTCCTGCGCGGCGCCATGAGTTCCCCGCGCACGGGTGCGGCCATGCTCAGGCGCAGGGCAAATACCCGGGGCAATGCACCCGGTGAAACGCCGGATATCGAAACATCGCTGCTTCAAAATGCCGTACTGGAACAAAATCCGGCCTCGGAAGACGACAGTACGCCCGTACACCTCACCGATGTGATTCAGCCCGACCGAAATGAACTGGAATCGCTGCAGATACTGGCAGCGCGACTCGAGGCACTCTCAGGCCTCGGTAAAGATTTCAAGGCGCTCTCCCTGCTGAAATTGCTCGAGAAATGGGTGCGGGAAGGCTACAACGTCATCGTGTTCTGCCGTTTTATTGACACAGCCAACTATCTCGGCGAGGTGGTCGGCCCGGCTCTGCGCAAATCATTCGACAAAAAGGACTTTTCAGCAGAAACGATTACCAGCGAGCTGCCCGATGAAGATCGCAGAGCAAAAATCAGGGCCATGGAGTCGTTTCCCCGCAAGGTATTGTTTGCCACCGACTGCATGAGCGAGGGCATTAACCTGCAGGAACAGTTCAATGCCGTGGTGCACTACGACCTGCCCTGGAACCCCAACCGCCTCGAACAACGGGAAGGCCGTGTGGACCGACTCGGTCAAATGTCGGAAACCGTGCGCGCCGCCATGCTCTTCGGCAAGGAAAATCCTATGGACGGGGTTGTACTCAAGGTGCTGCTCCGCAAGGCACGTGAAATTTACAAGGCTACCGGCATCACAGTACCCCTCTCTGAAGACAGTTCTACCGTCACCGATGCCGTTTTGAATGCCGTTCTGCTGAATGCCAGCCTTCGACCGGATACCGGCGTGCAAATGTCGCTTTTCGATAATGACCCGACTATTCTTGAGCAGGAGGAACTGGTAAAAGCAGCCTACAAACGCGCAGAAGAACGCGAAAAGGCCATTAACTCCATCTTCGCCCAACGAAAAATCAACACCGCAGAAATTGAAGCCGACCTGATCAGCACCGATGAGGCGATCGGCGCGCCGGAGCACACCCGCGACTTCGTAACCGACGCGCTGCCCCGCTTTGGCGGAAAAGTGCAGGCTTTACCCAAAGGACACCGGCTTTTCCTGACGAACCTGCCCTCCGCCCTGAGAAACGAACTGAGCGCCGCCGATGAAAAGCTCGATGTGTCGTTTTTTTCCCCCGTACCAACAGGAATGAAATACCTCGGACGAAACCACCCTTTTGTAGAGCAACTCTGTCATTCGGTACTCAATTTGGCCTTTAACGGCGTCAACAATGCCCGAATCGGACGCTCTGCTGCTGTTTTTACAAAGTCCGTGCAAAAGCCGGTAACGCTTTACCTCATGCGCGTACGCTCGCGCATGCAACAGAAAAATGGCAACCTTCAGCAACTGGCTGAGGAAATGCTGTTGTGGGGCTTCAGCGGCACGGCCACCGAACCGGAAGTGCTGGACACAGACAGTGCGCGTTCGCTGATGCTCGCCACCGAAATCAGCGAGAATGTACCTGAAAACCGACGCGCACGATTGCTCGAGTTTGCCCTCAAAGACTACGAAACGCTGCAA
>CAIYFY010000146.1 GCA_903925535.1 uncultured Bacteroidota bacterium
AGGTTCCAAAGCTTGATAAATTTATGCGTCGCGACTATCTCATTCTGGCCGGACTAGCCATGCTGTTCTTCCTGCCTTTCCTGGGGAATGTTCACCTCTTCGACTGGGATGAGATAAACTTTGCAGAATGTGCCCGTGAAATGCTGATTACGGGCGACTGGCTTCAGCCGCAAATTGATTTTGAGCCGTTCTGGGAGAAACCGCCTCTCTTTTTCTGGATGCAGGCGCTCAGCATGAAGCTTTTCGGAGTCACGGAGTTCGCCGCGCGGTTTCCCAACGTGCTGGCAGGTATTGCCACTCTCCTGGTTGTATATAGTATCGGAAAATCCCTGCATGGACGGCTGTTCGGCTGGATATGGGCATTGGGATGGGTAGCCAGCCTCCTCCCTCACATGTATTTCAGAAGCGGTATCATTGATCCCTGGTTCAATCTGTTCACCTTTCTGGGTCTGTACGGCTTTATTGAATTCCGGTGGCGCTTTTTTACGCACCGTCCGGATATGAGTTTCTGGCAAAAGTACAGGTTTCTGGCGCTGGGAGGTGGCGTGCTGGGACTGGCCGTGCTTACCAAAGGCCCGACCGCCTATTTGATAGCCATGCTGGTCATCTTTCTGTACTGGGCCCGGTATAAATTCAGGGGAAAGGGCTATTTCCTTCACTTTGTGCTGCTTTCCGCACATGCTCTGCTGGCAGCACTACTCTGGTTTGGTGTGGAAACCGTAGCGAACGGAACATGGTTCATAACGGAGTTTATTCAGTATCAGATACGCCTGTTCAGTACGCCAGACAGCGGACACGGCGGTTTTTTCGGGTATCATTTCGTGGTACTGCTGATTGGTTGCTTCCCGTTCTCTGTACTTGCGCTTCCCAATTTGTGGGGGATGAACGACAGTGAGGACGAGCTCCTGGAAAGTGACACCCTCACTTCCTGTAAAAGAAGTGACTTCGGTACCTGGATGCAGCTCCTCTTCTGGGTGGTTCTTATCCTGTTCAGTGTTGTGAAAACCAAAATCCTGCATTATTCCTCCCTGGCTTATTTCCCGCTCACCTATCTCGGAGCCCTCACACTGTGGCGGGCTATCAGATGGGGTGTTTACCCGCGAATTGTAGCATACAGTCTGATTCCTGCCGGCCTCCTGCTGGGAACCCTGGTTGCAGCCATACCGCTGGCCGGAATGAATATTGATTCAATCAGACCGCTCTTCAGCAAGGATCTGTTCGCGCTCGGGAATCTGGAGGCTTCCGTGACGTGGAGTTTCACGGATATGATACCAGGACTGGTACTCGTCGCAGCTACTCTGGCGGCAGGGATCCAGTGGATTCGCAAAAATGGCTGGAAAGCCGGACAAATTCTGCTGGCAGGCGGGGCTGTTTTTACCAGTTTTACGCTGGTTCTGCTGGTACCCAACATCGAAGGCTACAGTCAGCGCGCAGCCATCGAGTTTTATGAATCGCGCTGCGGTGAAAATTGCTATGTCAAGCCGGTGGGCTTCAAAAGTTACGCACACCTGTTCTATACCTGCAAACAGGACCCGGGTGCAGACAAGCGGGCTGATGATTATGACAGACTGGCATTTGGCCCCCAGGACAGAAACATTTATTTTGTAGCCAAGATCGGCCGGCTCGGAGAACTGCCCACACTGCCCGGATGCCGGGAAACAGGCAGACGCAACGGCTTTGTGTTTTTCGAAAAACCCCTGCCGTCACCCGGCCCCGCCCCGGC
>CAIYFY010000147.1 GCA_903925535.1 uncultured Bacteroidota bacterium
ACCCCGAATTTTGCAGCACAAATCAGCGCTTTCAACATGAAACGAGAAGTTGACATAGTTGTACTTTCAGACATTCATCTCGGAACTTACGGGTGCCACGCCCGTGAGCTTAATCTGTATCTCAAAAGTGTAGAGCCGGATACGCTTGTACTGAACGGAGATATCTTCGACATGTGGAATTTCCGTAAAAGTTATTTCCCGAAAGAACACCTCGAGGTGGTTCAACGCCTGTTGAAGATGGCTATGAACGGAACCAAAGTATATTATCTGACCGGCAACCACGACGATATGCTGCGCAAATTCGGCGAGGTATCGCTCGGCATCATACACCTTCGCAACAAACTGGTTTTTCAGGTGGATGGCAAAAAACACTGGGTTTTTCACGGAGATGTGTTTGACCCAAGCGTGCAGCGCGTCAAGTGGCTGGCCAAACTCGGCGGTGCGGGATACGATGTACTGATCCGGATTAATCGGATGGTAAACAAGACCCGGTCTATATTTGGACTGAAGCCCACGTCTTTTTCGGCCAAGGTCAAGAAAAGCGTGAAGGGTGCCGTCCGGTTCATCAACGACTTTGAAAATACGGCCATCGAAATTGCCGCTGAAAATGGTTATGATTATGTTGTCTGCGGGCATATTCACCAGCCACAGATACGCATGGTTACTGCCTCCAATGGCCGCAATGTTTGTTACATGAACAGCGGCGACTGGGTGGAGCACCTCACTGCGCTGGAGTGCAACAAGGGTGAGTGGAGTATTTTCAAATACGATCCGCTTGATTTCGAACTGGTAAGCCCGCGCCTGCATGTGCCGGAAGACAATCGTCAGAGCATCGAACTGCAGCGCGCAGCTGTATTGCCGGGTCTGTCCGGTACAGCAGCCTTTGAACTGGTCTGATATGAAACTGCCTGACCAGAATCACTGATCAGGCAGTTTCAACATGCAGTAATGCCGGCCGGGGGGGACAGGTTATGCACCCCGGCCGACTATCTTAATGCACTCCGGAATCCCGGAATACCCGTTTCAGCCATGGCAGCATGAGGTACAGCACGGTAGCAGAAATGGCCAGCAGCACGAAATTCACCCAGAAGAAATTGGACTTGTCTTCATATTTGTCCCACATGGTGGCCAGCACACCCGACAGTTTATTGCCCAGCGAGGTTGCCAGCTGCCAGCCCCCCATCATCAGTCCGGCCAGGCGGGCGGGCGCCATTTTCGATACCATGGAAAGTCCCATCGGGCTCAGGCACAATTCACCCACAGTAATCACGGCGTAAGTACCAATCACCCACCACGCGGAGGCCTTTTCTGCCCCGTTGTGGCATGCGTAAACGGCAACCACGGTGACAAGCGTGGAGAGTGCACTGATGACCAGGCCAAGGCCTATCTTGGCCGGCGTACTCGGCTCCCGTTTCCTGCTCCTGAGCCAGCTGAAGAACCAGATCAGTACCGGAGTGAAGAAAATCACAAAGAACGGATTCACCGACTGGAATATTTCAGTCGAAACCAGTCTGAGCGAGGTGCCCTCGGCGGGTCTGCTTTCTGCCGGAAGGTTTTTGAAATACGGATGGTAGCTGGCAGTATCCGTCACAATCTTGCCCGTTTCGGGATTTCTGGATGTTCTGAACTGCTCGTCGTAACGCGGATAGGTACCCTCCTCGTACCGGACAGTTTGGGTGGCACCCATAAAACTGGCGGGTTTTTCAATCAGGGCAGGCATGGAGCGGTCGGTATAGAATTCGGCCCATGTAGTAAGTGCTGTACCGTTTTGCTTGAACACAGCCCAGAAAATGATGACCACGGCGTAAACAGCCAGCAGCGCCTTGATACGCGGCTTTTCGTCAGATGCAGCTTTTTGCAGGGTCCAGATATAGAAGCCCACCACAGGCAGCGCACCGAACAGGAATGCATCTGTTGAGTCGGAACCGAAGATATTGCCCGGGATATACCATGCTCCCACACCGGTCACCACTGCGGGTATAAGTACGGAAGACAGCATGGCACCTACACCCGTGCCGCCTCCGGCAGATTGATCCTGTCTGACATCCGCGTGTGCGTAGTGCTTCATACCCACGATAAACACAATTACACCTATAAACATACCGATACCGGCTGCAGCAAATGCATAGCCCCATCCGTATGTATTGCGCATATAGGCAGCCACGAAATTGCATATCAGGGCACCAATATTGATACCCATATAGAAAATACTGTAGCCATCGTCCTTCAGAGCCTTGTAGCGATCTTCGTTGTACAGGTTACCCAGCAAGGTGGAAATATTGGGTTTGAAAAACCCGTTCCCCAGAATCATCACACCGAGTGCCAGGTAAAAAGTGGTCAGGTTGTTCGGGATGGCGAGCAAGAGGTAACCAATACCCATCAGAATTCCGCCCAGAATGATACTTCTTCTGAATCCGAGGATGCGGTCGGCGAGCAGGCCGCCAACAAAGGGCGTCAGATAAACCAGCGCGATGAACGTACCGTACACATCGGCCGAAGTGCCCCGGTCAAAACCGAGTCCGCCCGACTGTGTGTCTGTCATGTACAAAGTAAAAATACCGATCATCAGGTAATAGCCGAAGCGTTCCCACATTTCGGTGAAAAAGAGAAAGGGCAGTGCCGCCGGGTGATTCCGCATGAGAGATACTGTTTTAAAACGGTTGCTTTGTTTTGTTTAAGGGCGTAAATATGCGCAAATATTTTACAATTGCCCCGCATACTCTTAATCCACGCTCAGATACGGCAATGTTTTCTGCAGCCACTCTCCGTCGGAAAATACCCTTATTTGCCTCAGATCTTCCACCGACTTGTAAAAACCGTGCTGATTCCGGTATGAGACGATGATTTCTGCCTGTTTTCGGGAAATATAGGGATGCGCCTCCAGTTGTGCTGCAGTGGCACTGTTAAGTGACAGTCTGCGCAGTGAAGTTGTACCTATTGTCAGTTTTGGGCCAATCAGCGCAAAAATGCTGTCTGGCAGTCCGTACATCTCCGAAAGTTGCGACACGGATACGAAACCGCCGAGTGCGTCGCGGTAGCGGATAATCTGAGCGGCCCGCTTTTCGCCTACCATCGGAAGTTTCTGAAAAGCGTCTGAATCGGCTGTATTCAGGTCGAGTGGGCCCTCTTCTGTCTGTTTGATCCGCGTTGATTTTTTGTCATCATCGCTGTAGCCGTCCTTTCCCAGGCGGATGTAGGGTTTTATTCGCTCAAAATCGGCTGGCTGAAGGCTCCATATCCTGCCCAGATCGTCGGCTTTGCGGAAAACGCCGCCTTTGTCGCGGTAATTGCAGATGTTGCCTGCTACTTTTTCCGACAGGCCCAGTTGAAGCAGCTCGTCTCTGCTGGCCAGATTGGGATTAAAGAAAAAGAGGCGTACGGTCGGACTGGTGTCGGACTGCGTCGTCCTGAATGATTTCATGGCGGTTTCGAACGCCGTAAAATCGGTTTTGCACTGCGGTTGATACCACTCCCTGATGTTCGGCATGGCGAATACAACAGCACAGAATGCGAGCAGGACAACGCTGCCGAGTCGTTCCTTCCGGGTGAAATACAGATAACTGATGAAGCTTTGTTTCATGATGCATGAATTTTGAAGGTATTATTGAATGGATGATGTTTTGATCTGTTTTGAAAGGTCATAAACCCATGCTCCGCCGGATTTTACGTCGTGAAAAATCCATCCGTTTTCGGCGCACTCCTTGCGCCATTTTTCGCTTTGGCGGCGGCTGTTGGAGGCATCGGACACTACCGTCCGGAACTGCAGTTTTCGATGGCACTGAACCAGCGAAATCCCGGTGTTCCGGGAGAGAATGATGACCTCAACCGGAAAATCCGGCAATGACCGGATGTCATATCCGGATTCAAAAAATGCTATTCTTGCGCCGAAAAAACCTATAAATGGTCCTTTTTGAACAAAATTTCCCGACTGAAACTGTATTTTGTCACTCAGTGTCGCCGTTGTTCGATGAAAAATGGCCGATGCCGTTCGGAATCCGCCTGCAGCGAACTGCTCCTGTTTCCAGGTAATTGAATCCGACAGTGTGACAGCCTGATTGCCGTCGAAAAAATCAATCATACGCTGCTGCCGGGAGAGGTGATAAACTGTTATTACCCGCTGCTCCTGCTTTCCCGCGCGTGCGTACACTCTGTAGCAGCCCAGTATTGTTACCACTCCCAGAATGGCCACGAACCAGCCTCCTCGCCGCCATACGATCAGTCCGCCGAGCAAGAAGATGGCGACATACATGGCCGCCGCCGCCCATGCCGGAATCCATATTCCGGAGACTACACTCAACGGCAGATTCTGTATGGCATAAATAATCTTGTTCATGTACAGAATCATCCAGTAAAGAACCTTTCCCGCTATTTCGGCAAATGCCGGCCAGGCAGCGTCTGCCATAATCAGCAGCGTACCACCCCAGAGAAATATGGCGCCTCCGAGTACCACGATCCAGCCGGAAAGCCAGAAATAAACCGGAAACTGGTTGAACAGAAACAATGAAAGCGGGAGCGTTCCCAGTTGAGCGGAAATGCCGGTCAGTAATACTTTGAGACCCTCGTCGGTCCAGCCCGGACCGGGCGGGAACATCCGGAACATTCGCGGATAGAAGAAAACCATACCGGCCACTGCAGCATACGACAACTGGAAGCCTGCATCGAATAGCAGATACGGGTTGTTCAGCAGCAGGAAAAATGCTGACACGGGAAGTATATTCCAGGCCGACGACTGCCGGTAAAGTGATTTTGCGAGCAGATAAACCGTGAACATCACCGAGGCGCGCAGTACCGAAGCAGAGGCACCTGTGAGGAAAGTGAATGCCCAGATTGCCGTCAGGATGACTATTGTTTCCAGTCGCCGCCATTTTCCCCGCAGCCTGAGTTTTTCGGTCATGAAGATCAGTCCGGCATACAGCATACCCACATGCGTACCCGATACGGCGAGTGCGTGCAT
>CAIYFY010000148.1 GCA_903925535.1 uncultured Bacteroidota bacterium
ATTTCTGATGCCGACGAGCTGCAAGAAAGAACTGCTCGATCCGGCTCCGCTGAACAGCTTGTCCGACAAGACAATCTTCTCCACGCCCGACCGTTTCCTCAGTCTGGTGAATGGTATCTACGACAACCTCAAGAGCGGTCAGCTTTACGGAGGTCGCGCTATCGTGTACGGAGATATCCGCGCCGAGGAGTTCCTGAATGAAACCGGTAACGGTGTTACAGGTCTCCAGACATGGAATCACACGGTTGTTGAGTCCTCCAACGAAGTAAACAACCTCTGGAACGCTGCTTACGCAACGATTAACAGCTGCAACATCTTCATTGAGGGTGCCGACATCAACCGCGCAGTAGTGGGTAATGACGCACTGGTTAACCAGTACATCGCTGAAGCACGCTTCGTGCGCGCACTGTGCTACCACACACTGCTCCGCTCCTACTGCCGTCCGTATGCAGACGGCAATGGCTCTCAGCCAGGTGTTCCGCTCCGCCTTCGCGCAGAGACTGGTCCGGAAAACAATGATCTGGCCCGTGCTACTGTAGCCGAGGTTTATGCGCAGATTCTCGACGATCTGAACTTTGCAGAAGCCAATCTGGCCGCTACAAACGGAAGTGCACTTCTGAACACTACACGTGCGCACAAGAACAGCGCTATCGCTCTGAAAACCCGTGTTTACCTGGGTATGCAGCGCTACGGTGATGTGATCACTGAAGCCAACAAGATTGTACCAGCTGCTGCGCCCTACAAGGCTGCTTCCGGCGTGGCACACGAACTGCAGGCTGCTGTAAAGAATGTGTTCACAACACCTTACACCACCACGGAGAGCATCTTCTCCATGCCGTTCACTACAAACGACCTTCCGGGCACTCAAAACGGTCTGGGAAGTTACTACAACCCCGGTCCGCGCGGTATTGGCGATTTCTCGCTCAATCCTGCCGGTATTATTGGTGACTCGGTAACTTTCGCCGGCAATGATTCGCGCCGCCAGTTCGTATTCATTAACACCAACAACAAGCCGTAC
Organism: uncultured Bacteroidota bacterium; assembly: GCA_903925535.1. Classification (GTDB taxonomy): domain Bacteria; phylum Bacteroidota; class Bacteroidia; order Chitinophagales; family Saprospiraceae; genus M3007. The sequence continues at coordinate 1,019 of CAIYFY010000148.1, forward strand.
CTGAACAAGTTCCCGGCTGGTCCCGAGCACCTTGACTATGCTCCGGTGATTCGCTATGCCGAGGTACTGCTGAACCTGGCAGAGGCAGAAGCACGCGCCAATGGTATCACTGACCGCGCAGTGAGCCTGCTGAATGCAGTGCGCACCCGCTCCGGTGGCAGTGCCTACTCCAACACCAGCTTTGCTTCAGGTGATGCACTTGCTTCTGCAGTCCTGAAGGAGCGCCGTGTAGAACTGCTGGGTGAAGGCTTCCGTGCCTTCGACAGCATGCGTTTGCTGGCCAACATCCCCGGCAAGGCTAACGTAGCTGCCATCTTCCCGACAGTTTCCGAGTACATCTGGCCAATTCCGTCAGGAGAGCTGGCAGTGAACAAACTCTGTGTTCAAAATCCCTGATTGATGGCAGGGTAGAGGTTGATTCTACAAACCTCGCACCTGCTTTTTTCAATGTATTGTTTCCGGCGCGGGCCATCGGAATTTTCCGGTGGCCCGCGTCACATATTGGCAAAATTGTAATATGAGCCATTTCAAATTGGTATGGTAATTGAGAATGTATATTTTTGCGCTTGGGTGCGTTGCTACTCAGGCATATTTCCCTGTACCTTTGTGACTTTCAAAAGGTCTGTCATGCCTGTTATGTAGTGGTTTGCGCCCAATCTCGCCCATAATCTTTGATTTTTGGAGAAAACCATCTTCGGTACTCTGAAAACTACCGTTAAAAAATGAAAAAACCGATTAGCATGTTTCAACCAGATGCGTGTTCCGCCAATTTGTTTTCCAGGGTGAGTTTATTCCGACTGATAGTCCTGGTTGCCGCAGTAACAGCTTTTTCTGTCCGGGATGTCAGGTCACAGACGATTGCCTTTGATAACTACATCCGAGCGTCCGAAAACCCTTTCGGAACGCTACCCGGTGGTACTGACACAATTATCATCAGGGATACTTTCGAAATTGATATCAATTATTATCCCATTCTGTCAAATGGAGTTCCATTCGACGGGAAGCTTGTTCTTGACGGTGGCGTCCTCTATTACTCGGGTAACTGGAGGTTCACACTGGGGCCCAACTCCCGTATGCTTCTGTACAGTGGCGGCAATATTTATCCGGGGAAAACGGCTGATGTGGGGTGTAACGGTTTAAAGACACTTTACTTTGACACCGACAAGCTGGCCAGTTGCAGCGGTGTTTTCGCTTTGCACTCTTTTGCCGATGTAAACAGCGCCGGCTGTTTCGACGGGAACGGTATCTGCTGTGATGCTACCATTTATGCTGTCGAACAATCGGGATATTATAATGACGGGTGGTTGTGTACTCCCGGAGACTCCGTCAAACTGTCTGTTCAGGGCAGTGGCTCTCTTTCTTACAGCTACTTCTGGTCGCCCAATATCGGACAAGGCCCGGGGCCTCACAAGGTAACGCCTCTGAATAACACTACCTATAACGTGAGTATCTCCGGTATCTTTGATCCGGAAGGTGCTGCACCTCCGTATTTGCTTACCTGCGGAAACAGCTTTACGGTCAGAATCACTCCTTCGATGACGCTTGTTGCCTCTGCAACTTCTGTACCCTGTGCGGCCTCCCTCACAGGAACGATTGATCTTACGGTGCTCAGCGGTTCCGGACCGTACCAGTACCGGTGGTCGAACGGTGCAACCACTCAGGATCTGAACAATCTGGCAGGAGGAGATTATTCAGTTGTCGTGACAGATGCGCGTGGCTGTACCGCCGTCAAGAATGTAACTGTTCCTACGCAGGACAATGTTCCCCCGACGCTCACGTGTCCTGCAGATACAGTTGACATAGTTTTTCCGAACCAGTGTTTTGTATATATAGGTGGTCTCGATGCGGTATTTACTGACAACTGCCCGGGTGCCCAGCTTTCTTATGTTGTTTCGGGCGCCTCCTCCTATACCGGTAACGGTCAATTGCCGTTCAATCTGGAATACAAGGCCGGAAGTAACCTTGTTACATACAAGGTGGATGATGGGAATAACGAGGTAACCTGTACGTTCACCGTGATTGCCATTGATGATCAGTTTCCCTCGGCATCCAATCCGCCAATTCTCACAGGTGTTCAGTGTTTTACCAGTCTCCCCGCACCTGATCCCGCTGTTATTACCGGTGAAACGGATAACTGCGGCCCTCCGACTGTAACCTATGAAGGAGATATTTTTCTGGGTGGCAGCGGATGCCCCGGTGACCCGCTGATTGTGTCCAGAAAGTATCGCGTTACCGACAGCCAGGGTAACGGTGTAAACCTGACTCAGCGAATAGAGGTGGCAGACAGTCAGCCCCCTGTTTTTATTCAGGTGCCCGCCAATATTACGGTTAACTGTATCTCTATTCCACCTGTCGGAACGGTGCAGATAACCGATAACTGTTCGCTCTCCCCAACGGCGATTTATCAGGGACAAACACGTACCAACGGTCCATGCCCCGACACCTACATCCTCAAACGTACCTGGCTTGCCCAGGACGAATGCGGAAATACTTCCGTAGCTGTACAGAATATTTCTGTTGTGGATAATACGCCACCTCTGTTCACCAACGTGCCCGCCAATATTACGGTGGAGTGTCAGTCAATACCGGCACCCGGAACTGCGACGGCCGTGGATGTGTGCGATGCCAACGTGACGCTGAATTATATGGGAGAAAACCGCATAGACGGCTCCTGTCCCGGAAATTACACGCTCCGCCGCACATGGCGTGCAGAGGATAACTGTGGTAACGTGGCCACTGCCGAGCAGCTGATTACTGTCCAGGATATCAAAAACCCGGTCTTTACCATTATTCCCGGCGATGAAACTGTATCCTGCGAGTCGGTGCCATTAGTCGGATTGCCAATCGCCACCGATAACTGTGATCCGCTGGTTGATATCATCTATCAGGGTCAAGTACGCACAGATGGCGCATGTGCCAATACCTACACATTATTGCGCACCTGGCAAGCGGTTGATCACTGTGGAAACACAGCAACTGCTACTCAGCTGCTGACTGTAAGAGATTTTTCTGCCCCCGTATTCACATCGGTGCCGGCAGATGCCACCGTTTCCTGTGAGGCAATTCCACCGGTGGGTACTCCCGTTGCTTCAGACAACTGCGACACCGACGTAACCATTGTATATCAGGGTGAAACACGCACCAACGGCGCCTGCCCGGGAGCTTTCCTGCTCCGTCGCAGATGGACCGCTACCGATAACTGCGGAAATACAGCATCGGCTGTTCAGACATTTACGGTACAGGATATTACCGGTCCGGTATTTACTTTCATTCCGCCCAATACAAACGTCGCATGTGACTCACTCCCGACGCTGGGTACGCCACAGGCTACTGATAACTGTGATCCCGCTGTAGATATCGTTTACATCGGAGAAACCAGGGTGGACGGGGTATGTCCCAACTCTTTTGTGCTCCGCCGCCGCTGGCAGGCTACCGACGATTGCGGCAACACATCTGTCGGTGAACAGGTATTGTTTGTAGGCGACCTCTCGGCACCAGTTTTCTCTTCTGCTCCTCAAAGCCAGACGGTGGGCTGCGATAACGTGCCACCCCCGGGGCAACCGATAGCAGTGGATGACTGTACCCCGAGCGTTTCTGTTGTTTATAACGGTGAAACCCGTACTAACGGAAGTTGCCCCTATAACTATGCGCTTCTCAGGAAGTGGACAGCAACAGACGCTTGCGGAAATACGACTACGGTTACTCAGCAACTCATTGTAAAAGACTCGATTGCGCCGTTCTTTACCACTGTACCCCCGAACTTTGCCGCTAACTGCGACAATATACCACCGGTCGGAGTGCCTGTAGCATTCGATAACTGTGCCCTCAATGTTTCCATCGCTTATCTCGGACAAACTACCACTAACGGAAGCTGTCCGGGCAATTACCTGCTGACAAGAACATGGTCGGCTACCGACGTTTGCGGCAATACCAAAACGGCCACGCAGGTAATCAATGTTCAGGATGTGGTGCCTCCTGTGGTCTCCTTTGTACCTGCCGATGTAGTGGTCAGTTGCTCTGCAGTACCCGCTGTCGGGTCGCCCGTAGCCTCCGATAACTGCGATGCTGCACCGCAGATCGCTTTCGACGGCGATACGCGAATAGACGGAGCTTGTTCCGATTCCTATATTCTGAAACGCAAATGGACAATTACGGATAACTGTGGTAATTCGACTACTGCCGTTCAGACAATCTCTGTGCAGGATATCACGCCGCCCTCATTCTCATTCGTTCCGGTTGCAGTAACTGCCAACTGCGACGCTGTCCCCGTCCCCGGATCGCCGGTGGCCTCCGACAACTGTGACTCCGATGTAACAATCACCTACGATGGAGATACCAGAACCGACGGATCATGCCCCGGCAACTATACGCTGCTCCGGAAATGGACTGCCACTGACAACTGCGGTAATACGACTACCGCTACCCAGACCATCTTCGTACGCGATATTACTCCGCCGGTCTATACCACGTTGCCCGATCCTGTAGTAATCAATTGTACAGAAACGGTGCCCGTGGGTGCTGCCTCCGCGAGTGACAACTGCGATGCCAACGTATTTGTAGTGTACAGCGGTCAGGTCAGAATTGACGGAAACTGCACCAATAATTATACCCTGAGGCGCAGCTGGGTTGCAACTGATCACTGTGGTAATACAGCGCTCGGTGTACAGGAAATTACGGTGCAGGATACCATCGCCCCATTGTTTACTTTCGTCCCCGATGCCACAACCGCCAGTTGTGATGCTGTTCCTTTCCCCGGCGCTCCAACCGCAGCTGACAACTGCGATGTAACGGCTGCCATTGCCTATCTCGGAGAGTCCCGTACCGATGGACTATGCCCAAGTAATTATACACTCACGAGAACCTGGTCTGCTTCCGATGACTGCGGCAATTTCAGAACAGCCCAGCAGGTAATTACTGTACAGGATGTAACAGTCCCCGTATTCACTTTCATTCCCAAGGATACGCTGGTGAATTGCGATGCTGTACCTGCTCCCGGTATGCCGCTTTCCATTGACAACTGTACACAGAACCCGGCCATTACCCTGATCAGCCAGACCACTTCCCAGGGGTCCAGCTCCATCAACTACTTCATGTACAGGGTATGGGCTGCAACAGATGCCTGCGGCAACTCCAGTACTGCTCTTCAGACACTCACTGTGCAGGATACAATATCTCCACAGGTGCAGTGCCCTCCAGACATGACAGTGGATGCCGACGCATCTACCTGTCTGGCCGTGGTTGACTATCCGCTGCCAACAACAATTGACAATTGCGCCTCACTGCTGAATACCGATCTGAGTACGGAACCCGGAGATTCGCTCACGGTGGGAGTACACAAGGTAGATGTGGTGGTCAGTGATCCCACCGGTAACGCTGCATTCTGCAATTTTACCATCACAGTCAGAGATACCACTCCACCCGTTCTCCTGAACTGTCCTGCTGATTTTACACTGTCCACTTCTCCGGACAGTTGTACAGTCAAAGCATTCTGGACCATCCCTGCAGTTACAGACCCCTGCGATTTGTACCCGATTGTACCTTTCTCGAACATTCCGAATGGCACAGAACTGCCTGTTGGAACCAAAACAGTTGTTTACACAGCAGTAGATACATCGGGCAATGCAACACTCTGCAGCTTCGCCATTACTGTCAGGGAAAACGTACCTCCAGTAATTATTGATTGTCCGCAGGACACCTCTGTATTCGCAGAAACCTGCTTTGCCCAGGTGGACTGGGTGCCACCAACCGCAGTGGATAATTGCTCGGATGTGACACTGACATCCACTTATCCGCCCAATACCTCGTTCCCGGAAACCCAGACAGTAGTGCGCTATACGGCTACCGATATCTGGGGGAATACCTCAACCTGCGAGTTCATCGTCAATATCGTTGATATCATTCCTCCCGCACTGGGCCCCTGTCCTCCCGACAGGATACTTACCACCGATTCATGCAGCCGTGCGGTATTCTGGACGCTGCCTATCGCCACCGACAACTGTACTGCAAACCAGCCGGTATTCTCCGAGCCGCCTTCAGGCTATGAATTCCCGGTCGGCTTCACAACAGTCAAAATTTACACTGAAGACCAGACCGGTAACAGGGACTCCTGTACTTTTACCGTTGAAATTATAGGCAAACAGATTGATATGGCCAATATACCCTCAGATCAGTCCTATACAGGTTGTGAGGCGGTAGCATTCTGGACGCCTCCCACGCTGGTCAATATCTGCGGCCCCTATACGTTCACGTCCAACTACGAACCCGGCGATACGTTCTATGTTGGAACGACAGAGGTGAGATACATATTAAAAGATACACTGAATAATACGGTTACCGCCAACTTCTTTATCTCGGTAACCGAATCGGTATCGCCTGTGTTCACCTGCCCGGCTTCTCCGGTAAAGGTGAATGTGAGTGGAGCTGTTCTTTCAGACCCTTCAGGATTTATAACCTCCACCGATACTGTTGCTACCTGCGACGGGGTAGACCTCACCTTCCTGTTCCCGCAGGCCACAGATAACTGCACTCTGCCGGTGGTTAACCAAACTGGCGGCGGACTTACGGCCTCGGCATTCGGTCTGGGTATGAATACCCTGAAATTCATGGCGCAGGATGAAGCCGGCAATACCGCCGTCTGTGAAGTGGTGATTGAAGTATTGCCGCTGCTGCAACTTGCCCCGCAGGTGAGCGATCTGATAGCTTGTGAAGGAGATGAAGTAGTGCTTACTGCCACTTCGATACCCGGAGCAGTTTATACATGGACAGGCCCGAAAGGCCCTTATCCAACTACCAGCGACCTGATGATTATTGACCTCGATGCGTCGAAAACAGGAATTTATCAGGTTTCCGCCAATGTTAATGGCTGTATCACTCCGGTTGACTCAGCCCTGGTCAGAATTGGCAAACTTCCCGAGGCGTTGGACGATCTTGACTATGAGGTGGAGACAAATGCTGTTCTTGACGGAATCAGCGTGCTGGACAACGATATTTATGAAGAGGATGACTATGTTTTCGAACTGAAAGAGCCATTCTTGTCAAACCTGACAGAGCTGGGCAACGGAATATTCAGTTTTCAGGCCGACGGAAGAAATATCGTACATAATTTCTTCTACCGTATTTGCTCGAGAACTTGTCCCGATCTCTGCGACGATGCAGTTGTAGCCATCACCGCCCGCGAGCGCGTATGCGAGTTCGTGCCCAATACCATCACCCCCAACGGCGATGGTATCAATGACTACCTGATCATACCGTGTCTTGATATCGAATCTTACCCGCAGAACAATCTGGTCATTTACAACCAGTGGGGTGACGAGGTGTACGAGGCTTCGCCCTACAATAATGCGCCCGACAGAGCATGGAGAGGCGAGCTTCGCGGAAGAGAAGGACAACCATTGCCGGATGCAACCTACTATTTTCTCTTCCGGCCCTCGCCGCAACACAGTGTTCTGAAAGGATTTATTCAGATTTTGAGATAGTGTCGGTAAATGAAGCAGGTTGAGAGGACTGTGCCAGATTCCTGCTTTGGGTCATTCCGACCCAAAGCGGAAATCTGGCACGCCTGATTTTCAACCCGATTACCCCTTGACATCTTCTCCCGAAAAGTCTAACTTTGAGGTATCATTTCCTGTAACCCTTAAAATGATACCAGATGAGTGAATCTTTTCTGCATTTCCTCTGGAGATGCAAGCGCTTCAACAGTAGCAGTCTGCAGACAACCCAGGGACTGCCGCTGGATATACTGAATCCAGGTGAATGGAATCGCCACTCCGGCCCCGATTTTTTCAATGCACGTATCAGGATGGACGGTGCGCTTTGGGCTGGTAACGTAGAGCTGCATGTTCAGGCATCTGAATGGGATGCCCACGGACACAGCAGCGACCCCGCTTATGACAATGTGCTGCTTCATGTGGTTTATGAAGAGGACAGACCGGTCATTTCCGCCAGCGGCAAGCGGATTCCCTGCCTCGAACTAAAGGGTAAAATTCCGCCCGGCCTCATTCATCGGTACAAACAACTGGAACAACAGCGTTCGGGCATCCCCTGCAGCAAATTCTGGCGTGACGTACCCGAAGAAATACGCCGCGGCTGGCTGACCCAAATTCTGGAGGAACGCCTGGAGCAGAAATCCGGAGTCGTGATGCGGCTGCTCGACGATACCCGTCAGCATCAGGACGAAGCGTTCTACAGACTGATGGCCAGAAACTTCGGTCTGCAGGTCAATACCGAACCCTTCGACGCCCTGGCACGGTCGGTTCCTGTTGTCGTTCCTGCCCGTTTGCGCAGCAGCCTGCTTCAGCTGGAAGCCTTGTTTTTCGGACAGGCGGGTTTGCTTGACAGGCATTTTGAGGAGGAGTATCCCAGACTGCTACAGCGCGAATACGCATTGCTGCGGCACAAATTTGCGTTAAGCCCCATGAAGGCCTCCCAATGGAAATTCATGCGAATGAGACCGTCCGGCTTTCCAACACGAAGGATCGCCCGGTTCGCAGCACTGATACAGAAAAATCCGTTTCCACTTTCGTCGCTGATGGCCGCCGGCAGTCTGGCCGAAATGGAAGAACTTCTTTCCGTTGAGCTGAGTGAATACTGGAAAACGCACTACGACTTTGGCAAATCAACCGCGGCGTCAGGCAAGCGGCATACCGGTCATGCGTTTATCCACACCATTATACTGAATACACTGGTTCCTTTTATGTACGGTTTGGGTAAACGAAAGGGAGATGCCGGACTGATTGGCAAGGCGCTTGATTTGCTCGGGGATATGCCACCCGAGCAGAACAAAATTACAAGGTTCTGGCAGGAAATGGGCGAGAACCCGGCAAATGCAGCACATACACAGGCACTTATCCACCTGAGAAATCACTGGTGCGAGGCCCGCAAATGTCTGGAATGCGAAATAGGCGGGCACTGCCTGGCTGGAGCGGCGACCGTTGCATAATGCTGAGGTTGCCCGGCCGGCTGCAGACCGGATATGTCACTGGCCGCTTGTGATCGTCAGCTCCGATGATCCGGTGTAGTATTCCATAATGCCGTTTACCAGATACTCGTTCACCACCGTTCTGGTCAGTTTTTTTCTCACCAGATATAACGACCATTTTCCCGGTTTCAATTCTTTCATCTTTTCCGCCGGAAAGTCAATGAAGGGCTTGCCCACAGTAGTTGTAACTTCCATAGGGACGGTGAGACCCTCTTCACTGTTCTCCCATAGAATGACCAGTGTTTCTCCTTTCTGGAGTGGATCACCTTTCCATGTAAGACGGGCGGGCTGGTTATCGGGAATACTGTTGCCACCCATACTGAAACTGTCAATCGGAGAAATTCCCATCACGAACTCGTTTTTCTCTCCATCGCCGCCCAACCAGTTGAAACGGTGCTCCGGCACGAAACTGGCGATGTAACTGTGCTGGTAGGTAATACCGACCGCTGGTAACAATTTCATGGGTATACTCTGATACCTGATTCCGTCGGGTATTTCCACAACCTTGCCTGATACAATTTCGCTCAGGCCCGCTTCTGCAGTAACGCGGCCCGAAGCAACATCATACCGAACATAACACCGCAGGTTAAATTCAGGCTTTTTATCTTCCTGCGCACATGCAGAAATGAACAAAGTTGGCAGAACTAAAAAAAAGATGTATTTCATGTGTTTGTCTGAATATCTTTGCCGCTTGTCGGAAAAAACTTGCAGCTTGTGGAATTGACCCCTTGCCGGGGCGCAAAGTTCTGATTTAACGCCAAATAAACAGGAAAAAACAACCTGCTTAGCCCCTGATAGCCAAACAAATAAGCCTTCGCAGTGAAAAAAGTGCTTGTTACAGATGATTGTCACCCAATTTTGACCGACGGGTTGTTAAAATTAGGTTATGTTTGCGATTATTTCCCAAACATTGCACCCGAAAAGACTCTTGAAATCATCGGGGAATACACCGGATTGATCATTAACAGTAAGATTCTGGTCAATCGAGCGTTCCTCAACAGGGCGGAAAAGCTGGAATTTGTGGGGCGACTGGGCTCGGGAATGGAAATTGTGGACAGGGTTTATGCGGCAGAAAGAAATGTGGCGGTAGTGAGCAGTCCGGAAGGTAACAGAAACGCAGTGGCGGAGCACGCACTCGGTATGTTGCTCACCCTGTCCAACAAACTTTTAAAAGGGGACAGGGAGGTGAGAATAAACGTTTGGGAGCGTGAAGCCAACCGCGGTTTTGAATTAAGCGGCCGTACCATCGGAATCTTCGGATACGGACACACCGGGCGGCAGTTTGCCAAAAAATTGCAGGGGATGGAGATGAGGGTACTGGCCTGCGACAAATATAAACCTGCGGGTTACGCGCTGAATGAACCCTGGGTAGTTGAAACAACACCGGATGTTATTCAGAAAGAGGCAGATATCATCAGTTTGCACCTTCCTCTCACAGAAGAAACCCGATATTTCTTTGACAATACGTTCATCAGTGCCTCCCGAAGGGGAGTCATACTCCTGAATACGTCGCGGGGCAAGTGTGTCAATACAACTGACCTCATAAGTGCGCTTGAAGACGGAAGGGTAGGGGGTGCATGCCTGGATGTTTTTGAAAACGAAAAGCCGGGTACATTTACAGCTGTTGAAAAGCTGATGTACGACCGGTTACACGCTTTCGAAAATGTGGTGATGAGTCCGCATGTTGCCGGATGGACAATCGAATCAAAAAAAAAGCTGGCAGAGATTCTGCTGGATAAAATAACCGCCGCCGCAAGGAGGTGAACCCGAAATCTGGATCAAACGATAAAACGAATCAACAATTTACTCAACCAAAGTTCTATGGTACGTTCTTTACTCTTAACTTTCGCGATGCTCCTGTGTTCACTGGGTGTCGCACTGGCCCAGACGGTGCTGTCAGGGACGGTGAAAGA
>CAIYFY010000149.1 GCA_903925535.1 uncultured Bacteroidota bacterium
CAGGACAGGGTGCATACTGCGCTCCAGTTCATCAACCACATATACTTTCCTGTTCAGTGTAACGTCCCTGAAGGCAGGAATAAAGTCCAGCAGGCGCAGGGTGCCATCCGACAACTCGTCGAGGTCGAATTCCGCTTCGTTGCCCAGGCTGTCAGATTGTGTGATTTTGGTATGTTTGACCAGAAAACTATCACCTTTTTTTTCAAAAACAATTTCATTGCCATTTGCCGATGGCAGCACAAGATAAGCGTCATCCTGGTCAGAGAGCCTCTCTTTCAAGGTATTAAGCATTATTTCCTTGTCACCTCCGACTACCTCATCAAATGACTTCTCCCTGATATCAATCCTGGATATGCCCAGTCCATAAGCCCGCAGTGTATCCTGAGCGAATGATTTGAAGGACGGATCCGATGCCAGCCACATAGTAATCGCAGTGGGTCGGATACGCGGTGTGATTATCTGGAGCGTATGACTGAACCACATCATGGCGGATTTTATCTCGCGGAAGTGCTGGTTACCGCGTTTAACCAGCCAGGGTATTACTGATTTTGTTTTTTCGAGAAAATCCTCCAGCAGAACGGATTTGATGAGCTGACTGGCCGGGTCCTTCTCGAAGGATTCCGAAAAAGTGATGCTTGTCTTGCCGTCTTCCATTTTCTTGCGTTCAAACAGCAAAAAATCAGGCATTTTACCCAGTCCTGAGCGATACAATTCTTCCGTAATGATTTCCCCCTCCTTAATCTCCACCCCATAATAATAAGCATTACCATCCTGCACAAACTCTGCGGCCAGCATTTGATATTCATGGGCTTTGGGCTCAAACTTGAAACGTCTTTCGTGAATTGGGAGTGTTGAAATCCGGCCATTTACCAGTTCTTGCAGTAGTCCAAGCGAACTAATCAGGTTGGATTTGCCCGCTGCGTTTGCCCCGTAGATGGCGGACAGTTTTAGCAATTCAATGCCATTAACAGCATACTTGTGTCCTTCCGGGGTTCTGATTTTCGGACGGGGCAGCATGTTGAACTCTTCGCTATCAGCGAAAGAGAGTACATTTTGAACGTTGAATCTGATTAACATTGCGTGAAATTTTCACACAAAGATAGGCTATTTGGGTGGACATTGATAGATATATGTTTATTCAGGGTTGTTTTTTTGTTTTTTTCACGATATTATAAATAAAAAAACCTCATTCAATCAACTTAGTCCCGGCGGATTGTCCGGACTATCAGGATAGTGCAAGCGTATTTCCTGGTCAGTCAGCTTTGTCTCCTTTTCGTTACTTTCTACGATGAGGCGGCACTCATCACATCTGACCGCACTCGCATATTCCCTGAAAATTTCGGGGTAAATAACAAATCCCCCCCTCCAACCCAAAAACCTCCCCCACCGTCACCCGTGAGAGAGGCCAAATCAGCCATCTTCCGACGGCGTGACTTCCAAATAACAGCAGAAATGAGGTAGCAGTTAATGAAAACTGTCCGGTTTTACCCGGTTTCTTTGTTAACCAGCCGGAAATCTCCCGGAAACTGGCTGGATTTTTCGATGATTTCGGTGTCTTTCATGGCCTGTATGTAGGAACGGGCAGTGCGGTCCTGCACTTCAAAAACGTCCATGAGACCCTGTTTCAGGTCTTTGCTGCTGACGTAGGTCTTTCCCCTGAAAATATCCTTCGCGGCATCTCTCAGCTCGTTGATTTTTCGGGTCTTCGACGCCTCCCGGCTCATTTCTCCCAGATAGACGTGCATACCTTCCGATTTGCTCCACCCGAACTGCATCAGGGGTACATCCAGGGGCGAACCGTCGCGAACTTTCAGTGCCTTCACCGTGCTGGCGTTGATGTTTTCTTCCTTCTCGATGAGTATGATACCCGATGCCTTTCGCTGTACTTCCGAACCCAGGTGCCCGCGCAGCTTCATGCCCGACGGGGCCAGGTGCAGTACGCAGATGATGACGGTGTTGTAAATCGCCGCTATCCTGAACAGCTCCTCCACCAGCATGACGGATGGCTCCTCCTCGTTCACCCCGGCTATCAGGTCGGCAATTCCGTCAATGACCACCAGGTGGATCCCCCCGAACTCGTAATAGCAGCGGTCCATGGACTCGAGTATCATCTTCATCCGCTCCGATCTGGATATACCCACCAGACAAAAAGCTTTGAACCAGACGGGCGGCTTTTCCAGCGAAGCCCGTCTGACGATGTAGGTCATGTTTTTGTACAACTGGTACTCCGACTGTTCCGTGTCGTACAGCAGCACCGCCCGGTCGCGGATATTCTCTCTGATCGTTGTCCCCAGTGTGTCAATATCAATCTGGCCGGGCTTAATGGCACCCGACAGCACTCCACCGAGGAAGTTGGTCTTCCCGCTGCCTTCACTGCCCGCCACGCACACCAGGTTTCCCGCTGTTCCGATGGTGACCTCATTGATCGAGAGAAGCGGTTCGGGTGCTTCCGGCGGCCTGTCGAAGTCAATCTCGCAGGTGCGCATGAGCGTGATCGTTTCTTCATACTCCTGATCGAGCATTTCGCGGAACAGCATCATCAGGTCTTCAGCCGTGTGGTTGTCCCTGAAAAAATCGGAGACATCCTTGCTGCTCTTCTCACCCGTCAGTGGCAGACGCAGCGATTTGATGTCGAATTCCTTGTATTCCCTGACAATTTTGTCCATCGAGGCCAGTCCCGTCTCATCCACATCGTACAGGATGGTGATGTGACGAAATCGGAATCCGAGTCCACGGAGCAGGTTTTTGGGAATGTTGGCTGTCTCGCTGTTCAGGCTGATAGCGTTAAACCCGTGAGCGGCCAGACTGAGTACATCCTTTTCTCCACCGGTGATGAAAATGATGTCGCCCCTCAGCGGCAGTTGTTCAAACCCGAACACATAGTTCTCCGTCTTTTCACCCGCATACAGGAAGCGGAGCTTCGAGCAGGGGCGGTAAATTTTGGTATGTTTCCGTCCCCGGTAACCGAACATGGGCTCTGCATCGCTGCTGAACAGTTCATACTCCTTTCCTTCCTTGCCGACCCCGGTAAACCTGCTGATGGCGATCACCTGATAGCGGTCGAGGACAGACTGGTTGATTCCGTACTGAGACCAGAAGGACAACTCTTTGGCGGAAAACGGCCTGGTCTGTATAGGAGCTTTCAGGTTGGCAGTTTCCATGCTGTCGAATACAGACGGCACTTCGGAGGCGCGGATGACTGTTCCCTGACTGCCAGAGATCACCCGCGCCGACTTCTGATCGGTACTCTCCAGATTCAGGAAAAGCTGGGCATCTATGAGCGTGAGAATTTTGTAGAACTCATGCCGGTCGGTGCATTTCAGGTTATAGATCAGTCCGACCAGGTAGAAACAGTCGCCGAAATACCGGTTGTCCCCGAAATCCTTGAACTTGTAGATACCCGATTTCTTGTCTCTGTAAACATAGCAGGCTGCTTTTTTATCGTCGTAGAAGGGGTTTTTGAAAGCCTGACCTTCTTTGACAAAACGGCTGCCGAGGAAATGTCTGAATACCTGATAGCCATTGTCGGTGGCACGCAGAACAGCTTCTTTAGTGAGTGACATAGCGAGGCGGATTATTTGATGCTGGTTAACTTGTCGGCGGGCACGTAATTCTTCCGGATCATCCGTTCAAGGTCTTTGAGCAGAAACCGCTTTTGTCGGCGGACAACCGTAAACGGAATCCTGTTCTCACTGAGCATCCGGTAGAAAGTGCGCTTCGACACCCCGAGGAAGTCGGCGGCCTGCACGACATCGAGGTATTCCAGCTCCTCGAAAACCGAACGGCGGCTTTCGAGCAATACAGCCATATCACTTTTGAGTTTGCGTACCTCCATGACGAGGGCGTTGAACCTGGCGGGGTCAACAGTTACTTTTTTGTCGGACATAAGATCAACAGTTTTGATTTCATGCCGCAAGAGTATGGAGGTGTCACAAACAAAACATTATACAACCATTGATGTACATTGGTTGTACATGGTTTTTTCTTACTCCTGACTTGCAAATCGGATGAAACTCTCCACCAGTTCGGTGAGGAAGACGGCGGTGCCCTTCTTCCTGTTTTTGGCAGCGTGAAGTCCTGAACGGAAATTTCCGATCTCGAAATTGAATACTTTGCAGATATAAGTAGCTACTTCCGACTGGTTGAGTGGCCTGGAGCCCTCAAAACTGAGGCATTTAGTGCGTTGTAGGGCACAGATAAGCTCGGTGAGATCTACGGCATCCTGGTTCCAGACGACTTTGCCACTTTCACCTTCGCCTTCGAACTGATTACTCACACCCAGCAAAATCCCTCTCATGCCCTTTTTTACCTTTTTTCTCAGATCGTGGACGTTCTCCACATCTCCTTTTGCGAGCAAGAGACAGGTTGCGAGATGATCCAGATGAAATTTTATGAGGAAGATGAGTCTTCCAACGAACAATTCCTGCAATTTCAGGTGATTTTCGACCATCTTTTTGAATTCTTCATCATCCATGTAGTCCTTTGAAATCTTGTCAAATTTAACCCTTGACCAGTCCAGTTGATGCTTTTTTTTTTGTTGAAATTCCAATGTTGACAGTCTTTC
>CAIYFY010000150.1 GCA_903925535.1 uncultured Bacteroidota bacterium
ATGTACTCACGGTAAAACGGCGATACATTTCAGTTCAATGGCAATGGGGGTGGGCAGGCTGTCAATGCCCACAGTAGTACGGCAGGGCGGATTTTCGCTGAAATACTGCGCCCATATCCGGTTGTAGGCGGTAAAATCGCGCTCCATATTGGTCAGAAAAACGGTCACATCCACCAGATCTTCCCACCGGGCACCGCTGGCTTCCAGTACGGCACGCACATTTTTGAACACGGAGTGAACCTGTGCCTCGAAATCAAACTCAGTGAAATTGCCGGCAGGTGATCGCTTGAGTCCGGGTATCCCGTCATCTTCGGGATTTCTCGGACCGATTCCCGACAGGAACAGGAGGTTCCCCACGCGTCGCGCGTGCGGGTAAAGTCCAACTGGTTTGGGGGCGGTGGTGGTATTTACAACGTCAGACATGCATATTTGGGTTAAGACAGATACAAAGGTATGAAAATACTGACATGAAACAAAAAGCCCCTGCCGGATGGCAGGGGCTTTTTGTTTGGGAAGCGCACGAGGAATTACTTTTTCCAGGGCATTTCCAGCACACGCTGTGCGGCGAGTTCTCCGATTCGGAGACCTTCAT
This sequence comes from uncultured Bacteroidota bacterium, assembly GCA_903925535.1. Classification (GTDB taxonomy): domain Bacteria; phylum Bacteroidota; class Bacteroidia; order Chitinophagales; family Saprospiraceae; genus M3007. Next base: position 593 of record CAIYFY010000150.1, read on the forward strand.
CGCAGTCCATGCGGAAGTGCACGCCCAGCGGGATACGCGAGTAGGCGTCTTCTGCACCCAGATCGCGGAAAGATGCGAAAGAGCGCGGAGTGCCGATGAACTCTGTGCGGGTGATATGGCACAAATCTGTGAATGTGTAAGTGCCGGGGTGCTCGTCGTTGAACTCGAACAGGGCAGACAGGATTTTTGCACCTGCGCCGCCAAAGCCGGAGTGACCGGATGGATACGCCGGGAACGACGGGGTGAAGCCCTGCGGACCGCCATAAGGGTGGTTGAGGATGGTTGACCAGTTGGCCGCCTCAGGCGATTGGTTTTTGACCACGCGGCGAATGTAGTCAACCGGGCGCTCTACATTGTAGTGATATTTGGAGTTCCAGATAGCCACGCCATTGTCGCTGATAGCCATACCCATTTTTGCATACGCTTCAGCACATTCAGCGAGATCAAGGTTTTCTTTTTCAGCTACCTGATTCAGGATGGCAACCAGGCGGGAGGGAGGCGAAAAGGTGACGTCGAGCATATCGTCGCTCCAGAACTCACCCATCCAGCGGCCTTCAAATGCACCGGGGCCGCCATTCTTGATATTCTGAACAGTATTGAAAACCTCCAGCCCCTGCGTGTAAAAGAGGGAGTTGGGGTTTTCGCTGTATGGTATTGGCGGGCGTGCCAGGATATCTTCATCGCGCATGGCGAAACGGCGCACCTTGCCCCAGTAAGGGAACATGGCCTTGCCATAGTCGGGGAATGTAGGCTGCCAGTTACCCGGAGCAGTCGGTGGATTGTAGGAAACCGGACGGGCATCGAGGAATGCGTTGTGCCCCTGTGCGTCGAGTGTTTCCCATGCATAGAAAGCGGCAGCTACCTGACGGCCATACTCCTCGGAGCGGGCCAGCACTTCATCAGATGTATTGGCTGCCATCTGGTTGTGCAGCTTGGCGAATGTCTTGTCAATGAGACTGAACTGCTGTGGATGCGAATTTTCCATGTGGAAGAAAAAACGCTCCATCAGGTAGCTGTAGGATGCATTGACTACTGCAGCCCAGTTGTATTCCAGTTGTGGATCGGGGCGTGGAACCTGCAACTCCGGATAAAGAGAAGCAAGTGAGTTGTTCTCGGGAATAGCAGTTACTATTGCCTCGTAAGCACTGAAGGCGAGATACGCCAGCGCACGGGGAGCAGGCCCCGGGCGATAACCGGGTGCATAGCGCTCAATTTCAAGAAACGTGTTGTTCCAGTCCAGATAAACAGATTTATCAAACTGGTGGGCGTTGGCATAAGGCTGGTCAACTTCTACCTTGACATCACTGCAAGAGTAAACAAACATTACCCCACACAGCATCAGCACAGCCCAGAAAAACTTGATGTGTTGAAAGATTTTCATGAAACAGGAAATTAAATAGGCAATCACGAATTAAACCAATCCCTGAAGAGCAAGACACCTCTCGTCGGGACTTGAAACTGACGGCAAATATCGTGCTGATTTTTGATTTTTCGCATAAAAAAGTGCCTGAGCATTTTTTTTCTAATCATTTCTAATAAGTCCAAAGATACCCTGACATCAGTCAAGGCCATTTTTGCCATAAAATTGATTTTTAATAATTTTATAAGGAGGAATTCTTGTACTCGTCGTTTCTTTGCTGCGAAAAGTCGTTTTCTGGACAAAAACCCGTTTTTTCTCATGAAATTTTTTCTACGTATCGCTGCCTCCATGCTGGGGCTCGCTCTTATCTCCACTTTTACTCAGTCGTGCAGCGACCTGAGCACCAGGGTTTCATCAAGCCGCGAAGTAAAAGAGTACAGTCATAACGTTATGTCATCCTGGAACGATATGTTCCTGCAGGTTGAGCGCTATGCAGCAGGTTACAGGCCCGGTCCTGCCCCGCGCGCCATTGCCTACATCGGTATAGCTGCCTATGAAGGATGTATCAACGGTATGCCCGACTTCAACTCCCTGGAGGCTTTCTTCCCCGGACTTTCTGTTCCGCAGGCAGACAAAAATGCCGAGTACCACTGGCCCAGCGTGGTCAATGCCTCAACGGCCCTCCTGATGCGCAATTTCTTCCCGACAGCCGCTCCCGACAGGCTGGCTGCTATCAATGCACTGGAAGCATTCAACCGCGAGCAGGCTGCCAATGAAGCCAGTCCCGAGGTTATCGAACGCTCAATTGCTCACGGTATCGCCGTAGCCACTGCCGTCTGGAACTATTCCAGAACAGATGCTGTCGGTCACGATCACTACCTCGATCCTTTCCAGAACTACAACTGGGAAGATCATTACACCAAGGATGGCGACTGGAAGCCTACTTTTCCGGGCCCCGGCAAGCCCATGGGTGGTGTATGGGGAGGTGCCCGCACTTTCTCTATCGGCCCCTCCGACCTCCTCTGCCGTCCACCGGTAGCCTACAGTGCCAGCCCTACTTCAGAGCTGTATGCTCAGGCAATTGAGGTTTATGCCCAAAATACACCTACACTCTCTTACGAAGACGAGTGGATTGGTGAATTCTGGAGCGATGACTTGCTGAATCTGACCTTCAGCCCCGGTCCGCGCTGGCTGGCTATCGGAAATCAGGCGCTTGAACTCGAAGACAGCAACCTGGAAACAGCCATTTACATGACCACCAAGGTGGGTATTGCCCTGAATGACGCTGCTGTGGCCTGCTGGGAATCCAAATTCCACTACAACGTGGAGCGCCCGCAAACCTATATCAATCGCGTGATTGACCCCAGCTGGAAGCCGGCACTCTACAACCCGCTCACCGGAGATGAAGGTGTAACGCCTTCTTTCCCGGCTTATCCATCTGGCCACTCTACCATGGGTGCTGCCGGCGCCGAAGCCCTCGCAAGCATCTTCGGATACAGTTATGCCATGACCGACCGTTGCCACGAAAATCGCGTGGAGTTCGCAGGTATCCCGCGTGCATTCGGCAGTTTCTATGAAATGGCATACGAAAATGCCATCTCCCGTATCCCGCTGGGTGTACACTACCGCATGGACTGCGAGGAAGGTGTTCGCTTTGGTACTGTAATCGGAAGAAAGACAAACGAACTGCCCTGGAAGAAGTAATATGGCAAAATTGGTGAATCTGCGGATACTCGCACTCACCTTTCTTTGCGCCTGTTCGGCCGGTAATGCGGAAACAGAACAAACAGAAACGTATCCGTCGGGAATAGTATCCCGGCGGATACGTCTTGTAAATGGCATGAAGGAAGGACTTATGACCGATTACTATCCGACCGGTCAGCGGATGACCGAACGTATGTTCCATCTGGACAAACAGCACGGCAAAACAATTGTCTATTATCCCTCGGGAGCAATAAAAGAAGTGCAATACTATGATACAGGCCTGCAGTGCCAGGGCGATACGGTCTGGTATGAGAACGGTTCCATTCAGTTCGTCGTTCAGTTCAAAGGCAACCTCAAAGACGGTTACATGAGAAAATGGAATACCGATGGAGAACTGATTTTTGAAGCGCGCTATGTAAAAGATTCGCTGGCAGAAGTAAACGGTCGAATGCTGGAATAAACAACAGGACCCCCCCCCTTGCAAAGTTTAATCAATTTCTAAGTATTCCCGTTTGATGTCTCTTTGCGGATGATAGCATTTTTGCGACCGATTTCGAAAGATAGAATACAGATGAGCACCAGAATAATCCTCTCCGCGCTGTTTATCGGGGCACTCACCCTCCTGCGCGCGCAAACACCCGACACCATTGCCAACTCCACGCTGCGTGAATTCACCGTCGCGCGGCAACGCGAAACGCGTTTCAATCTGCAACCGGTAGCCAACGGCTATATATGGTCGGGCAAGAAAAATGAGGTAATCAGTGTACAGAACCTTGATGCCGTCATCGCCGAAAAAGTGCCCCGTCAGGTTTTCAGCAAAATCCCGGGCGTATTTGTGTATGACATGGACGGAGCCGGGAATCAGACCAATATCAGTACACGTGGTCTCGACCCGCACCGCGGATGGGAATACAACATACGTGTAAACGGCGCAATCAGCAACTCCGACATATACGGTTATCCCGCCAGTCACTTCAGTCTGCCCTTCGAAGCGGTAGCCAGAATTGAAATGGTACGGGGTACCGGCGCACTGCAGTACGGTGCCCAGTTCGGAGGTATGCTCAACTATGTGATGAAAGGCCCCGATACTACCAGGGTTGTTTCCTGGGAAACTGTCAACTCCATCGGCTCTTACGGACTGATGAGTACTTACCATGCTGTGGGCGGTGCCAAGGGGAAGCTGTCTTATCAGGCGTGGTACAGCAGGCGTGTTTCGTCCGGTTACCGCAGCAACAGTGAATCCGACTACGACGGACAGGGGACCATGCTGCACTGGAGACCCGGAAAAAAATTCGATCTGCGCCTGGAGCTCCTGCGGTCGAACTACCTGTATCACAACCCGGGCCCGTTAACCGATGCCATGTTCGCCGCCAATCCGCGGCAGTCAACGCGAACGCGCAACTATTTTAACCCTGAAATATGGCTGCCCTCCGCAATAGCCTCCTGGCATATTTCCGAAAACACCCTGCTAAAATGCACGGTTTCTGGTGTCAGGGGCGATCGCAGAAGCGTCCTGTTCGACCGGGTGGCCAATATTCCTGACACTATCAATGCTTCTACGCTTCAGTACAACCGCCGCCAGGTGGATATAGATGCGTTCAACAGCAATACGGTCGAACTCAGGCTCCTGCATGCATACAATACAGGTGCGTACACGCACCACGTGTCTGTGGCTGTGCAGGGCTTCTACAACGACCTGAACAGGCGGCAGCAGGGCAGGGGCACCACCGGCTCCGATGCCGA
>CAIYFY010000151.1 GCA_903925535.1 uncultured Bacteroidota bacterium
ACCCCAAAATCCGACTTTACAGTACTACCAGTTTGTGCCCGTTTTTTCATCATGGTCATACTGCTGAACTTTTCCATTTCCGGTGCAAGTGCACAATCCCGGGATACCGTACTTGTAAGAAGTGAGATTGACAGCCTCATTACTCTTGGCGAAAAACTCCTCAAAGGCCAGAAATTCGATGAGGCAATGAAAACGGCCGAATTAGCCGGAGAAACAGCCTCACAATCACTCGGAACTCACTCACTTGAGTACAGCAATTATTTGAATCTGAAAGGAGGCATCTATTTTACCAGGGGGAATCACAAACTGGCAGAACCTCTATATCTGGAGTCGGTCCAACTGATTAGACAGATAAAAGGGACTGAAAACAATATATATGCTGGAAGAATTAGTAATCTGGCTGCTGTGTACAAGGGGTTGGGAAAGTACGATGAATCCGAACGAAATTATATTGAAGCCATCAGAATATACGAAGCGGATTCTACCCTCAACAGATTGGGCTATTCCAATGCGCTGAACAATTTGTCCAATCTGTATCAGCTACTGGGGCGTTACAACGATGCCGAACCACTTATTTCCCGGGCAATGTATATGCGTGAAAAAAATCCGGGCAAGAAAAGCGATGAGTACGCTACAGCCCTGGAAAACATGGGAAATTTGCGTTTTAACACCGGGAATTACAAAGAAGCAATCAGGTTATACAAGGAGGCATTACAGATCAGAGAAGAAATCTCCGGAAAAAAGACATTGTCGTACGCCAGAACACTGAACAATCTCGCCAACACTTACAGAACTGTCAATGAATTTGATACAGCCGAGGTACTGCTTCTTGAGGCGAATCAAATCAGGGTAGCTCTGAACGGGAAAGAAAACACCCATTACACAAGGGGCCTGACAAGTATGGGGCTGCTTATGTCGGAAACAGGAAGATATGACGAAGCACTGAGTTACTACCGCGAGGCGCTGGCAATTGATTATAAATTACTGGGTGAGAAACATTTCAGTTATGCCAACACATTGCATAATATAGCGCTTGTTTACAGAATTCAGGGAAATTATGTGAAGGCGGAGGAGTTGTATCTGAGAGTTATGGATTTACAGGAAAAATCTGCAGGAAAAGGGACAGAACCGTACGCCAATACGCTCAGTAATCTCGGGTTCCTTTATCACATGCTGGGCCAGAACCAGGCTGCTATCAAATTACTGACAGAGTGTATGAATATAAGAGAACAGGTACTCGGTACTTCTCATCCAGGTTATGGTCAAAGTCTGACAGATCTGGCCAGTGTTTACACCCAGACGGGACAGTATGAAAAAGCTGATGCGTATTACCGGAAAGGTCTTCCCATAATGGCTGCCAAACTGGAGAAGAATGATCTGGAATACAATATGCGCCTCAGCAACTACGCGGTTCTTTGTATCAAATCACACAGGCCGGATACAGCAGTCTCCATATTGCTGAGCATCATTGAACGGATATACAGGAGCGACAAGATAAATAGTGGTTACATCGAACTATTGATTAATACCGGCCTGGCATATATGGCACTGGACAAAAAAACAGAGGCGATGGAATATATCAATTTGTCCATTCAGCTGGCAAACGAGCACTTCGGTAAACGCCACCCGCTTTATCAGAATGCGATAAAATTAAAAGGTCGTTATTATGCTAAATACGGGGCGTATGATGATGCAATCAAGTATTTCAGAGAAGTAAGTGTACTCGAACGTTCTGACCTGATTGTCGCTTCCGAACACCTGTCCGAATCGGAACTTTTTCAATATCTAAACCAGTTCAATACAAATTGCAATGATTTGTATTCCCTGGCAATGCTGGCAAATGACAGAACAGGAGTGATTGAGGGTGAGGCCTATAACATGGCACTTTCCAACAAAAACATATTATCGGATATCACCAGAAGGCGTGTGGCACTTACGGAGTCTGATTCAACCCGGAATTTGTCAAAAAATCTGTTTGTATTGCGCAGGCTTATTGAGAAGGAGATGAGTAAACCCGGCACTGAAAGGGATTCATTCCATATTGAAGAATGGGAGGCGAAAGCAAATGCTGTCGAAAGACGGCTCGTTCGGGCCGTTTCCGGATATGAGGATTTGATTGGCCAGACCGAATGGCAGGATATTCAGCACCGCTTGAGCCCGGGGGAGGCGGCCATTGAATTTTTATCGTATCGTTTTTCTTTGCCCGAGGCAACCGACAGCATTTTGTATGCCGCCCTGGTGCTGCTTCCCGATGAGAATGCACCTCGTTTTGTTCCTCTTTTCGAGGAAAGAAAGCTGAAAGCCTTGTTTAATCAGCCTGGTCTTGATGAATTACTTACCGTAAAATCCCTGTATGCACCCAACTCTGATCTGTACCAAATGCTCTGGAAACCACTACAACCATTCCTGAACAACGTAAATACAATTTATTACTCACCGGCCGGAATGCTTCACCGTATTAATCCGGCAGCCTTGCGCGGTACCGACAAACAAACGCTCTCTGAAATCAGACAATGGGTACAACTTGGAAGTACCAGAGAGCTTGTCGGAGGAAAACTGGCAGATCGCTCATTTGCGCGCCAGGTTAAGGATGATGAAATACTGGCGGCCAGTGTATGGGGCGATATAACTTATGACATGGACAGTCTGAGTTACTCAGCCGTGAATTCTGTTTCAGCAGTTGAAATCGGTAACGGATTGTACAGATATGTTTTTAGCAACAGGGATTCTGTAGTCTCGGCTCGGCTCCGGGGTACTGAAGGAGGCAACTGGGAGCCACTGGAGGGTGGCGCACTGGAGGCAGAACAGGTAAGTACGTTGCTCAGGGAATCCGGGGTTGAAACCACGTTGTTCAGCGGTTATGGCGCCAGCGAGGAACACTTCAAGGCGATGGGAACAGGAGAAAGGTCGCCACATATACTTCACATTGCAACGCACGGTTTTGCCTACCCGGAGCCGGAGAATAATCCGGCAAATATTATTCCCGGCGAGGCAGCTGTTTACCGACTGATTGATGATCCGATGATGCGTTCGGGATTACTACTTGCCGGAGCCAATCATTATTGGTCAAACGGACGGGCTCTCGGTCAATATGAAGATGGTGTGCTGGTAGCCTGTGAAGTACGGGATATGAATCTCCGAAACACCGAGCTGGCGGTATTGTCGGCCTGTCAGACTGGCCTGGGGGATATAGAGGGTAGCGAAGGTGTTTATGGCCTCCAGCGCGCCTTTCGCATGGCCGGTGCCAGATTTATGATTGTATCACTTTGGCATGTCCGCGATGATCAGACCCGAAAACTGATGAAATTGTTCTATGAAAACTGGACGGTCAAAAAAGAATCACTTAGAGACGCCTTCACGCACGCGCAGGCGACACTGCGCGCGCAGGAGCCCAACCCGTTCCTGTGGGCAGGATTTATCCTGATTGAGTGAGATAATCAGCAGTATATCCTTGCTTCAGCAAGACTGCGCAATTCGACTATCACTTTGTTTCACCCCATTCTCTTCTTGTAAATAGTCACCGAAAAGTGTAACGGCATGGAGTACTCAAACCTGGGCTCGGGGTTACCGTTGGCCACCAGTTCTGCTTTGGCTGTTGCGATACCGCGATTGAACTTGTTCACATAACCCAATATTTTGAGCGCTTCGGCGAGTACAGGGTTTCGGTAGTCATTCTGATTGGGGAAATTATCGGGACGGGCACTCCCGTAAAGACCTCCGGGGTTTGCTATTTCTATCCGGTCATCAAATTCGTAAAACTTGACGGGCGCATTCGATTCATAGTTTCTATGCATCACGGCATTGTTCAGAAGTTCGCGAATAGCACG
>CAIYFY010000152.1 GCA_903925535.1 uncultured Bacteroidota bacterium
CCCAGCGCGAGCGCGAGGGGTACATTTCGTCTGGGATTGTCAATCTCTCCTGCAATAAATGTCACGTTGTTCCAGGCATCACTGGAAAAAAGTGATCCCACCATGGCAATACCGATGGCCGACAAGAGGGCAGAGAAGCCGGCAGGGGAGGCTACACCTTCCATTCCGCTGAAATTGCCGAAATTCAGCGATATTACCTCGCTGTTTCTGAATACGAGCAGGCCCAGCAAAATAAGCAAACCCAGAGATAGTCCCTTGGCAGCCGTGAGCAGATCCTGAATAAACGCCCCCGTCCGTAGTCCGCGGGTATTCAGCCAGGTAAGTACAAACAGGGAGGCAATAGCCAGAAGTTGTGCCGCTGAAATATTCAGGCCTCCCGGACTCATCAGGATATTGTCTGGTCCGAGCGCAGGAACAAGCACGCCTGTAAATTTGGCGAAAGCGACAGCAACAGCAGCAATGGTACCACACTGGATAACCGCAAACATGGCCCATCCGAAGAGGAATGCGACCATCTCTCCGTAAGACTCTTTCAAATACTGGTATTGCCCACCGGATTTGGGGAACATTCCAGCCAGCTCTCCGTATGAAAGAGCTGCGATGAGTGTCATCACGCCTGTGATGACCCATGCGAGCAGCAGCATGGACGGGCTGCCCAGCACACGGCCCATATCGGCACTCACAATAAAGATACCGGAGCCGATCATACTGCCCGATACGATAAAAGTAGCTGTCCGAAGACTGAGTTTCTGGGTGGCTGCCGGTGATTTCTCCATACAAGGATCTGTTAGCAAAATTGTGAGCAAATTCTGTTTCGAAATAATCGGCCGGCAAGATAGTCAGTTGACTGAATTAATCCAGTATTATCCACCGCATACCCTGTGAAGGAATGGCAACCTCAACACTTATATTGTAGTCTCTTGAAACTGAGTACTCTGTTTTCCGACCTTTTTCATCGGTTATTGTAACAGATTTATGCAGGCCGGTATAGTAAACAGGCAGCCTGATTTGTCTGGTTATATTCTCCTTTAAAGGGTTGAAGAGCATAACAAAGCCCTTTTCCTTCAAATCCGGATTAACGTGCATAATACCATCCCAGTCGCGCCCGTCAGGTCTGCGCAGGTGGATTATATCCGAATTGAGTATCTCGCGGTATTTTTTGTACCAGGATATGACAGTGCTGACCATTTCCCTGGTTTTGTCGGTATCGTAAAGCCGCGGTCCACGGTAACAGGCCTGAGCGCCGGCACCATAGTTCTGCATCATCAGGGTTTTGTACACATCCAGGTGTTCCTCCAGCGGCTCGATCGTAGCTGCTGCCCCGCCGCCATGATATTGCGTAAGCGGAACAAACATCCACCCCATGGAGGGCGCTTTTTCCCACGTTCCGTCATAGACATGCTGTCTGTTCATCACTACCTGCTCCTCTCTGGGTAGACTGAAGTTTGTTTCCCGGTATCCCATGGCTATCTTGTGTGTTCCATCGAGGAAATACCAGTCGGGAGCGTTGATATAGATCCCCCTTTCGTTCATCCAACGGTAAAGCCCTTTCTGCATTTCCATCTGCCTCCATTGTGAGTCGGCAAGTCCCCTGTGGCCCGGGTGTGTAGTGGAAGCGCATAAGTCACCCGGATAGGGACCATCATTTTCAAAGATGTCAAAACCGGTTTCCTCAAAAAACTTGCGGAGCCTGGCCAGGTAGGCTACACCCCATTTGCTTCCCATACAGGGCGCATTTCCGAAAAAGGCTCCCTTGTCGGGCAAGCCGGTTACAGGATCAATCACATCATCCTCGTCGCTGATCCGGCGGCTGCTAAAAAGGGAATACCCTCCCAGGCCAATACCCCTGGAGTGAGCGTAATCTGCCAGCTCCCTGAATTTTGCTATGTTCGCTGCGCTGGTGTCTTCCATGTTTAATCCGGAGCCGAATGACAGAATTACCATTTCATAGCCTGTTTCAGCGCATTGGTCAACGGCCTTCCTGACTACCACTGGATCAGTAGTGGTCAGGTGCATAAAGATCGGATTCTGGGTAGCCCACGGTGTGATGGTGCGGTACATCCTTCTCCTGGCCAGACCCGAACGCTCCCGATCGTAACCGTCCAGCAGCAGCTCCCAGGTTCTGATACTCTCCATGGATTCTCCCTTCCCAAGTACAACCCCGGGTCCGATGACCGGATAAACCTCCAGTACGCAGGGGGTATTGTAGTCGTAATTTACCTGGGAAGTGTAAGTTGAGTCAATAATCCAGTGTGTACTCTGATCACTGAGTTCAGCACGCATGGCATTGTTATAGCAGTAATTACTTTCCACATAAATGCCGTGAGGCTTTTTCATCCTGTCAGGACGACCCACCACCGCGGATTCCTCTTCATGGGCGGCAAGTATTTCATTGACAATCTTGTCTACGAGAAAAGATTTGCCTTCGGCATTGTCATTGGTTACACTAACCCATTTGCAAATCAATGGCAGATGGTCATACAACTCATAATGGACAAAAATCCGGAGTCCTTCCAGAGCGGCAGAAGCATGTTCAAACTGAAAAACAAGCTCAACCCCGGTCGGATCCATCTGATTGGAGGCCCACCGGTTTCTTTTCCAGTTAATTCTGGGGGAGAGTTTTTTTACCTCATAAGACGCCAGCTGAAAATCCTCCGGCCGGCCTGAAAGTCCGTCCACCCACTCAGGAAGCAGATAACCCTGTTGTGTTTGTCCGTAAAGACCTCCCACGTTGTAGCTTTTTCCGTCCAGCACGATACGGGCTTCGGGCTTCACAGCTCTGAGCAACTGTTCGCCGGAGCAGAGATTTCTGTAGTCGAAACAAGCCAGATTGGCACCTATACGGAAAGAGCGCCTGACAAGGCCATTCCAGAGTATAATATCCCTTTCATCCTGACTCATAAAAGCGCCAGCCCCGGAATCAGGTTTGTGAACAAGCCAGTCAGATTCGCATTCCTTTCCGGGTGAAAAGAGTGGCAGTGGGCGATTGGGCTGAGCCGGCAGCACACCGGACAGGAAGAGCAGAGAAATGACAATCAGACGCATAGTAAAATCAGAAGAACAGACCGGCACGCAGGGCCAGAATGCCCAAAACGCCCTTTGATTCATTTTTAGCCCAGTTTCCGGCTGTTTTTTCGACGCTTGAAGCATCGTTGGTCAGGTCGGAAAACTGCTGCTGGTAGCTGACTCCGAAAGTGAGCGAAGTCCTTTCCCCGAGTGCATACTCGATACCTCCACCCAGCCCCCAGGAAAGAACCAGTCCGTTGACATCCTCGCGAATATCCTCATCGGCAGTATTTTGAGCATTTGTACCGCGCACATCACCGACTGCCTTGTTGACGAAACCGAAGGTGATAACAGGGATTTCAGCATAATAGGAAATCGGATCGCCCTTGCCGGCCTTCATCTTGAGACCAAGCGGCACCTCCACATTGGTAATATGATACTGAAGCTTGGCGTTCAGGGGAAGCGTGTCAAGACCGGGCTGACTGAGTGCGGACGAAGGCCAGAAGACTCCTCTGGAGTACCCATTCTGGAATGTTCCGCCCTGGTTGAAGCCGAATCCAATCCCGGAAACAATTGCGTAGTTATCGGCAAAATAGTATTCGCCCATAGCGCCAACACGGGCACCCCAGTTCAGTCCGAGACTTTCAAGTCGCTTGTCGCCGGTATTAATCCACGACCAGGTTGGTGAACTTTGTACGCCGAAGCGAATCGTTCCTGCATACTGGGCAGACGCGGAGGACAGCATTGCGACACTGAAGAGCAGGATGAGAGCATTTTTTTTCATGTTGTTGTGTTTTTGAGCATGTAAATACGAGCCAGTGGTCTGCTTTCGTTTAAAATAGTGAATTTTGCACCCTGAAAACCTGAACAGACCAATAAAACAGGACTGCAAATCTTGTAAACCTTTCTGAATCCAACCTGAAAATCAGGAAAAAAACATAAAAAAAGAGAAAAAAGTGACTTTTCAAATGAGATTTTTGAAATATTTCACGTTGGCGTTAACATTTGCTGCGTTGCAGTCTTGTGACAACAGTGAAATTGAAAAAGCGCCCGATGTCAGTCATATTGAGGTTGATATCAGGATTGACAGATTTGAGCAGGACCTGTTTGGCATGGATACCACGCGACTGGCAGAGGAAATGGACAGGCTGCGCGGGAAGTACCCCGAGTTGTTTCCGTTATTCACAGAAACCATCATTCACGACCAGACAAATCCAAAGGAAACTCCGGAAATGGCCTTGTCAGGATTTCTGCGTTCAGCCAGAATCAGGCAATTAAATGACACCGTTCAGATTGTTTACAGCAATATTGCCACGCTGGAAAAAGAGCTGAATCAGCTGTTCAGATATTACAGGTACTATTTCCCGGACAAGCCGGTACCGAAGGTGGCAACTGTGATTTCCGAGTTCGGTGTTGACGCCTTCACGTACGGCGACCAGTTGTGCGGAATCGGGCTGGACATGTTTCTGGGTGAAAACTATCCGGGTTACAGTCCGGATATTTTCCCGGCATATATCAGAAGACAATTTAACGACAAATACATTGCAATTCGGCTGGCAAAAACGATTGCACAGAATACGTTCGGAGACACCCCGCCCGGCAAGAGTTTGCTGGACATGATGCTGTACAACGGTAAAATGCTGTACATTGTGGACAAGCTGCTACCTGGCACGCCAGACAGTCTTATCATGGGTTACACCAGCGATCAGATGGAGGGATGTATTGCCAACGAGCAGGCTGTATGGGCACGTATCCTCGACCAGAAATTGTTGTACTCCACAGACTTTGGTGAGTTCAGGAAACTGGTTACGCCGAGTCCGAACGCTCCGGTCGTATTTCAGGAGGCACCCGGGGAGATAGGCAACTGGTTGGGGTGGCAAATCGTCAAAGCCTATGTAAAAAGAAATCCCAACGCCAGTTTGAAGGATATTATCGCTCAGGCGGATGCACAGAAATTTCTTGAATCAGCACGTTACAAACCACAACAGCTCAAATAAAGATGAATAAATCACTCATTTGCTCATTTCTGCTTGCGGCACTGCTGCAGGCGGCAACAACGTCAGCTCAGAATTTCCATCTGTTGCCAGAGCCGAATTACATGACCACACGCGAAGGGGTTTATTTTGTGGCTGACCGGGTAGAATTATTTGGTGACGTGCCAGAGTTCTCGGTCATAAACGAACTCCAGAAAGCGACCCCAAAGAAGAAGACAGACAAACGCACCCAGCGTATCATGTACATCTTTGACAAGTTTGTACTGGACGAAGGGTACTGGCTCAGTGTGGAAGATACGCTGGTTACCATAGGCTCATCAACCAATTCCGGATTCCTGTATGCAGAACAGACTATCATGCAACTCAGGCAGGAGGGCGCTTTCATGAAATTACCCGGACTGGAGATTATTGACTCCCCAAGATTCGGATGGAGAGGGATGCACCTCGATGAGAGCAGACACTTCATGGGCAAGGAATTTGTCAAAAAGTACATTGACTGGCTGTTTGCCCTCAAAATGAACGTCATGCACTGGCACCTGACAGATGCACCGGGCTGGAGAATCGAGATAAAAAAATACCCCAAATTAACCGAAGTCGGAGCCTGGAGGCCAGACAGGAGCGGGCTTTCGTACATGGAGGCGGACACTGCAAAAGCAGGAGAGGCGATGACATATGGTGGATTCTATACACAGAAAGACATCAGGGAGATAGTCCGATATGCAGCTGAAAGAAATATTACGATTATTCCGGAAATAGAAATGCCCGGCCATACAACTGCAGCACTGGTGGCATATCCGGAGTATTCCTGCACAGGAGGCCCGTTCCCGATGCCCGGGGGCGCCAAAAACAGTCCATATCCAAACTATTGCGTCGGAAACGAAGATACCTATGCGTTTCTGACCGACATATTAACAGAGGTGGCAGACTTGTTCCCCTCGGAATACATCCACATTGGTGGGGATGAGGTTGAAAGGGGGCAGTGGAGCAAATGCGCCAGATGTCAGAAGTTGAAGGGAGACCTGAAAATTGAGGATGATGCCAAATTGCAGGTTTATTTCACGGAGCGGATAGAGGAAATACTGGCAGGAATGGGAAGGAGGCTGATGGGATGGGATGAGATTATGGAAGGGGGAACGCTTACCCCTTCTGCCGGCGTTATGGTATGGCGCGGGGAGGATCTGGTAAAAAAAGCCACAGCAGCCGGCCATCAGGTTGTAGTGACCCACAACTATTATTTTGACCTGTACCAGGGAAGTCCTGCGCTGGAGCCAAGCACGTACGGTTATCTGCCTCTGGAGCGGGTCTACACCTATGAACCAGTCCCGGCGGGCTCAACCGATATGGAGCGTGCCAACATCAGGGGTGTGGAGGGTTGCCTGTGGACGGAAATGATACCCGATCACAAGAAGGCCGAATATATGCTGTTCCCGAGGTTGCTGGCACTGGCCGAGGTAGGCTGGACACAGCCAGAAAAAAAAGACTGGAAAAGGTTTGTGACATCGCTTCCTTTGCATTTGAAGCGACTGGATGAGCAGCAAATCAATTACGCTACCAGCGTCTTTGACCCTGAGGTAAAGCTGGTTCCGGAGGGTGGCGTGATGACATGCCGGTTTACCCAGCAGATACCCCAGGGGGAGGTTCGATACACACTGGATGGGAGCGAGCCGGGAGCCACTTCTCCCGTATACACTGCGCCGGTCAGATTGAGAGGAAAGGCAGAAATCAGAGCGAAAACATTTTACGAATCCGGGAAATCCAGTAAAACAGCAGCCGCATCATATCTGCCGACACTGGCGACAGGAAAGCAATTTTCGCTAAAGTACCAGCCCGCCAAACAGTATAATGGTGATCGTCCGTGGATTTTAAACGACGGTGTAAAGGGCTCAGTTTCATTTAATGACGGGAACTGGTGTGGATTTTACGGAGACAATGTCGAAATCAGCTTTGATTTGGGAGAAAAGCAGGAAATTACCTCACTTCGCACAAATTTCTTCGTTCAGGAGAGGAGCTGGATATACCTTCCGGAGGCAATAGAAGTCGAGAAGTCCGATGACGGAGAAAACTGGACCACTATTGCCTCGACCCCGGGGCCGGTAGCCAATGGAGCGGAAGGTATCAAAACAATCAACCTGGTTTTCGAGGGGGTTAAAACGAGGCATCTGCGTGTCAAGGCCCTGAACAAGGGGCAGCACCCGATTTACCCGGATGGAAAATGCTGGATTTTTATGGATGAAATCGAGTTGAATCAGTAATCGTACTGTTGCAATCCGTACTTTTCTATAGTACTGATCAGCTTTTCGGCATAGGTTCTGTCTGTGGCGTAGCCCATAGTCTTGAGTCCGTAAGCCCACTTTTTGTAATCCTTTCCATGTTTTTTCAGTCTGGCATAACGCCCGCCTGAAAGCAGTATGCTGTGTGCTCTCCAGCTCAGTTTCGGGTCCTTGAAATTTAGAAAGAAATCTTTGTGTGAATCATCCGAGTGATTGGTACAATGACCTTTCTTGCAGTTCCGGGAGAAGCACTTCATACCGAAATGATTATTGTTGCGAACTGCCAGGGTACTTGTTCCGGCCCTGCTCTCAATCAGCCCCTGTGCCAGGCTGATGCTGGCGGGTATCCCGTATCTGGACATCTCCTGACGGGCAACCCCACTGTACTTCTTGATGTACACAAGCGTCTGATCTCCCTTTAAGGATTCAACTCTGACCGGGGCAGCATCATTGAGCGGTTTTTTGAGTGATTTTGCTTTCTCTGGCGCCGATTTCTTTACTTTTGCTGACGGCTGTTTATCTGCTCTGTCACTGCTTGCAGTTACATCCGATACCAGGCCGAGCTGTGTTTCTGATTGCTCAGGTGCTCGTTTAACTTTGGACTGGACTTTGGCAGCAGAGGTTGTACGCTCCGGGGCATCCTCATCCATATCCTTTTTCCAGTCTATGGCAGATACTGGTCCAGTCACAAAAGCGGCTGCAGGGCTGTCGGAGTACAAGGCAAAATAACCGGCACCAACCAGGAATCCTACTTTCAGCAATGCCCCCCGGTTAAAAGCACTGGTTGTACAGGTATGCCATAAGTACCGTAAAGTTGTCCATTTTCGGCTTAGTCCGTTCGATTTGGCAGACGAGTTTGAAACTCTATCTCTGCCAGCGTACCCCGGATGGGCAGATGGCAGATTGTCGGCATGTTTTGATCTGGTGGCTGCCTCACTGAAACGAAATCGGTGAAGCAGCTCCTCCTCGGCATACAATTTGTTCTTTCCCATGACTTTAATTTTTGTGACACAAAGATAAAACAATTAGTTTTTAATTTAAAACAATTTTTGTTTAAAATAAAATAATTTGTTTTTCATTCAGCGTATTTGTTTCAATGTCAATTATTTAAAGCAGGTTTCTGCAGTGCTTTCAGTAACCTGATGTGAAGGGCGCAATCACAGGGCTGGCACCAGGCAGCGTTTTGCATGGATTCTACGTTCTATAGATGACAGACGGGCTGTATTTCGTAACTTTCCGTCCGAAATTGAAAATGGATTTCG
>CAIYFY010000153.1 GCA_903925535.1 uncultured Bacteroidota bacterium
GCGCAATCAGGAAAAATCGTACAACGCCTTTGCTTTGCATACCGAAAAGGAGTAGATGTTCAGGTTATGATATAACGAAAATCGGGGTTTGCCCATTGGCATACCCTCCGAAAAAAGCGCGCAAATATAGCTAATAGGCGGGAATGCAAATAGGAATTTTGAATTTGTTTCTTTTAAGTGTTATTTCTGAACCAGAATCCACTCCAAAAGTCGTCTTTTTCTCTGCGAAGACGCTCCTCTTCCGCCGCTTCCCACGCTCGCTGCGCCTTGGTCTTGTCAAATATTCCGGGTGGCAGAAAGAGCTGTTTCTCTGTCTCCCGGTCTTCAGCAAAAGGATCCGGATTTTCTCTGGCCTCCTCGTCTTCCAGTTCTGATTTGAACAGATATGCGACAAATATGCCAGCCAGGCTGCCAAGCAGGTGGCTCTCCCACGATACGCCCTCCTGATCCGGCAGCACACCCATGAACATGCCGCTGTACAGCAGCATTACCAGCGCTGCCAGTATGATTGACCGCACACTGCGACGGAATATGCCGTTCCAGAAAATAAATGCAACGAGCCCGTAAACCACTCCGCTGGCACCAATATGTGAAACCGGCCGGGCAAACAGCCATACTGCAATACCTGTCAGAAAGTATATCAGCCAAAAGGCCTGTGCATCAATTTTCCGGTAAAAATAAAATGTAAGGAAGGTGAGTACAAAAAGCGGAACGGTGTTCGATATAAGGTGCCCCCAACTGCCATGGACCAGCGGTCCGGTAACAATACCCCGGATTCCCCACAGTCGCCTCGACATAATGCCATACAAACCCGGGTCGAATCCGTCAAGCTCCTGCCATACATACACAACCCACAGAAACAGGATTACTGCCAGCGGAAAGCGGAGACTTTCTGTAAGATGTTTGCGGGTGAGCTCGAGGCTGTCGTTTTCGCTATCTATCAGGGACACGTCGGAATGGTTTTAGCGCGGGAAGGTACAAAACCCACGCGTATTCCTATCCCAAATGACGGGCCAAACCCCGACGGCACTGACTGTATGTCAGGTACAAGCCGGAATGACAGGTCGTCTGAAATGTCGAAGCTCGAAAGATGTGCATCTACAAAGGCGTCTGTCACGGACAGCAAATAGGTAACACCCAGCCAGAGGAAGCGCTTTTCCGAGTTGCTGCGGAAAACGTCGCGGTACCCTTTCATCTGGGTCGCACTCATGTTCTTGTAGGGCGCCTCTGTGGGATTCGTGGCAATATCTCCGTCAACCAGCCACTTGTAATTGTCGCGCAGGGCATTGTACTGCTGGCGGGTGGTGATGGCCCAATAGCCAACGCCGCCGATAGCACCGTAAACAACAGGTATCTTCCACCATTTTCTGTTGTAGGCCTGCCCACCCCCTGGAATAATGCCGCACAAGGCAGCTGTACGCGGGGTCGGATAGGATCCGATGAAATTCCTCAGGCGCGACGGGCGCACAGCGGTTGTGTCGGACTCCTGCGACACGAGAAGTGTAGCGCTACACAGCAGACAACAGGCAATGAAGAGTTTCTTTTTCATTTAGTGAATCCTGGAGGTGCTCTCAACCAAATAATACCGACTGTGTGGTTGAATCTTCTTCATGTCTTTCAGTTCCGTCTCTCAGCGGGCTCTCGTCGGGCTCGTCCGGAAGTAAACGCTTGATGATACGCAACTGGTGTGTATACCGGTTCTGTTCACTGTTAAATATCCCGAAATGATCGAGCTTGTCTATGCGAACTTTCCCGCTGGCGTGTATGATGTGACATTCGGGCAGGATGATCCCCACATGGGTAATGTGCCCTCTTCCATTGTCAAAGAATGCCAGATCGCCCGACTGGCACTGCTCCGCAAAGTCTATGGGACGCCCCTGTACAACTTGCTGACTGGCATCTCTGAACAACCTGACGCCCGCTGTTTTGAAAACCATCTGTGTAAATCCGGAACAGTCAATCCCGAATGGAGATCTGCCCCCCCATAAATAGGGCGCATTAAGGTATCTGCGGGCTATCTTGATTATCCACTTGATGCCCAGCTGCTGCGTATCCGGCGTTACCACAGGTCCGGAGAACTGATAGGACTGTCCACCCAGTGAGCACCTGAGCCCGTCGTAACGGGGGAGCACTGCGCCCATGGTGAGCGGCACAAAATGGTCGGAAGCCATCAAACCTTCCACCAGCGACAGACTGAGGGTCTGATGGCGCTGGTAGCCTGTGTATTCTTCTTCACTGAGCGGTGTAAGCTGTTTGGAATCCACCCAGCCAGCATAGCCGTCCCAGGCGCAGGAAACCATTCTCCAGGTGTCCCTGGAGTCCTGTATTTCTACCGCCTCGCCAAACAGCAATTGCGAAACCATCTCGCTCTTGTCGGACGGGTGCGCGCGCATGGGCGCTATCGAAACCTGGCAGGCGGCGTACTGCATATCTGTTCGGGGGTATTAGTCCAGTTTGGTGAAATACCTGAAATCGTGTTTATCCTGAATTTTCTGCAAACTTAGGTAAATAAGTCGAATCAGGTTGTTCACATCTTCTTTATGGGCCATCTCAACGGTGGTGTGCATGTAGCGCAACGGAAGTGAGATGAGCGCCGATGGTACTCCACCATTGCTGTACGCAAAGGCATCTGTATCGGTACCCGTCACTCTGCTGGCTGCCTCCCGCTGAAATGGTATCTCGTACTCATTGGCAGTGTCTATGATCAGATCGAGCAGTTTCTGGTGCACTGCCGGAGCATAGGTTACTGTAGGACCGTTCCCGCTGCGCACATCCCCATGCCTTCTAACATTGATGAGCGGGGTATGGGTGTCGTGCGTCACATCAGTTACAATGGCCACCTGGGGTTTGATGGACTGTGCCACCATCTCGGCACCCCGGAGTCCTACTTCTTCCTGCACGGAATTTACTATGTACAGGCTGTAGGGCAACTTGATATTGTTCTGCTTCAACAGGCGTGCCACCTCCGCAATACAGAAACCGCCAATCCGGTTATCCAGGGCCCGTCCGGTATAGTAGCGGTTGTTGAGTACCATGAAGGAATCCTGAAAGGTTACCACACACCCCACGTGTATGCCCATGGCCATTACCTCATCCTTGTCCTTCGCACCAATGTCAATCGTGATATTGTCGAGCGCAGGCGCCAGCGAGGCATCTTTATCGGTGCGGGTATGTATGGCTGGCCAGCCGAAAACACCTTCGACTTTGCCTCCCCCGCGCAGGTGTACCCATACGCGCATGGATGGGGCAATCTGGAAATCACTGCCTCCGTTGCGGATAACATGGAGAAATCCGTCGTCGGTGATGTGGTTTACAAACCAGGAAATTTCGTCGGCGTGGCCCTCTATCACCACTTTGTAGTCCTGCCCCGGGTTGATTATACCGTAGGCTGTTCCGTAGTTGTCCAGACTCCAGTCGTCTATGTACGGACGCAGGTACTCAAGCCACAGCTTCTGACCGGATGATTCGAAGCCGGTGGGACTGGCATTGTCAAGGTATTTCCTGAGGAAGGATTCTGAATCGGCTGTAATGATTTGCATGGTTGTGAAGTTATCCGAGGTTAGAGCGTATTATGACGAGCGTTTTATACATAGAGCGCACCCCAGCCTTCGGGGTTTTCGCGCCATTTTTTCAGAGTTTCCAGTTCATCCGGTGAAACATAGCCCATACTTACTGCCTCTGAAATCAGGGCATCATAGTTGGTCAGCGTCCGGAAGTGTATATGTTTGTCTGTAAAGGCATTGACAGCCTTTTCAAATCCGTACTGAAAGATGGCCAATACACCGGCCACCTCGGCACCTGCATCCTGAAGTGCCTCCACAGCAGCCAGACAACTACCCCCTGTGCTGATCAGGTCTTCCACTACCAGCACGCGGTCTCCGGGTGCCAGCTCTCCCTCTATCTGATTGCGGCGGCCGTGATCTTTGGCCGAACTGCGTACATATATGAATGGCTTGTGCATCGCGTCGGCCAGAAGGGCACCGTGCGGGATTCCCGCAGTAGCCACACCGGCAACAATATCAAACGGACCAAATTCCTCCGCCCGCTCAACCAGACACTGCTTGATGAACAAACGCACATCGGGATGTGACAAAGAGACACGGTTGTCGCAGTAAATGGGCGACTGCATGCCTGAAGCCCAGGTGAAGGGATCTGAAGGACTTAATTTTATTGCCTTGATTTCCAGTAATTTACGTGCTACTTCGGCTTGCATGGCACCAAAAATAATCTCTTGTGAACGATGGAGTTGTTAACATTGCACCCTCTTTACGTCATTAATCAGACGCAATCCGCAATTATGGGGCAGCAAAAGTATAAAATCTATGTGAACGGAGTTCCGGTTTTCCTGACTACTCCGGCTGTTTCTGTTGAAATGGGTATTTTTCCCGACAAATTAAATTACGTCGGACACTATCAGGGCAAAAAAAAGCAGATCAAACAGTTTCTCGATCTGCTCAACAAAAACCGCGATGTGAAGTCGGTTACCATGATTTCGCCGGATGTAGATGCTTTATGGGCCGACTTTCAGGCGTGTTTCAAAATTATTGAGGCGGCAGGTGGCTATGTACTGAACGAAAACGGCGAGTTGCTTGTTTTCTTTCGGCGTGGTTCGTGGGATATCCCCAAAGGCAAGATTGACCCGGGTGAAACTCCCGAACAGGCCGCCCTGCGGGAAGTTATGGAAGAAACGGGACTGCAAAATCTGAGCCTCGGAGTTTTCATGATGCACACCTGGCATACGTATGTGCTGAAGGGCGAACGTATCCTGAAAAAAACCTGGTGGTACCGCATGCAGACAACCGACCATACCCTCATCCCTCAAACGGAGGAGGATATCACCGAAATCTGCTGGGTGAATCCCGCCGAATGGCTGCGCACTGAATCAAATGTTTATCCGAGTATCAAAGAGGTCATTGAAACCGGTATCCGGGAATGACCTGCCCGTTCCTTATGTACTTTTCTGTTGAATTCCGCCCCTCTGAATCGCCTGATGTGTTCCTGGCCCGGGCACTCAGGCCCTTCCTCGAACAATATATATGGCCCACGAGAGGTACCAGGGCTTTTTTCTCCCGCCACGAACAGCAGGAGGCTGCGCTCATACGCATTCGCATGCGCGGAGACGATGCCTGGATGGAAGATCTGCTCAAGCCGGCTTTCGAAGGCTGGATGCGCGACCGCGGCGACTGGCAGGAAATTTCCTATCAGCCCGACAGCTCGCTGTACGGTGGCGACGAAGTGCTTGTGTGGGTGGAGGAACACGCGCATATCGGTACCCGGGTAGCACTCGATCTCGTTGCAACCCCGGAGTTTACTTACGGCGACGCAATGTTTGATACCCTGCGCCTGTTCACCACTATCGCCGAAGCTGCCGGATTCAGCCGCGAAAAGGCTCGCTGGTATTACGGAGAACTGCTCATGCAATGGCTTGAGAGGTTCGCAGGTGTTGCCAACCCGACTGAAAGGGAGGACAGGATTATTGAGTTCAGGGATACGCTCAAGCCCCGGCAGTCTGATCTCTCTCTGGCTATTGAAAAGTTCTGGACCGATATGGAGGCTGGTAAATACGAGAAGGAACACCCCGAATGGGCCCGGTGGCACAAGGGAAGCCAGCTTGTGTTCGAAGGACTTGGTGAACACCGCGAAAAGTCGCTGCCCACGCTGATTCACCAGACGGGCAACCGCATGGGACTCAATAACCAGGATATCGTATATCTGGTGTATGTACTCTCTACCTCCTTGTAACTCCCTTGATGCTCAGGTGGTGGTCAGTCCCCAACTGCCAAAGCAATACATTTTCTCTGGCCGTCAGCATATACAACCAGCATATACATGCCCGGTGGAAGTCCGGACAGGTCAATGTGCTGCTTCAGCTCCGCCGTCTCAACGGCAGGGTAGCGGCGTATGATTCGCCCGGTTCCGTCTGTCAGCTGCAAACCGACAGGTACGGCTTTTTCCAAAAGAAGGGTGAGTGTGCTCTGTCCTGCCGCCGGATTGGGAGCAAGTGTGCAATCAACCAGTCCCGGTATTTCGCCGGCAGCCGACATGCCTGTACCCACTTCGAAAGTGAGAAGGTCTGAACACCCGTTGGTCAGGTCAGTTACGGTCAGGGTGTAAACCCCGGCACTCAGCCCCGTCAGATTCGGAGTGGTTGCGCCGTTGCTCCACAGAAATGTCACGGGTACACCACCGGTAATATTTACTGTAATACTTCCGTTGGATGCTCCCGGTACGCTTTCGTCTGTAATAGTGGCGTTGAATTGTAATGGCGCCGGTTCCGTAATAACCACGGTAGAGGTGGCCGTACAACCATTGCTGCTGTTCGTTACAGTAATGATGTATGTTCCCGGGTCACATATTTCGTTGGGTGACACAGTGTAAATCCCGGCGGTGACAAAGTCCAGGCAGTCCCCTGTGCAGATAACTGCTGTTCCGGGCAGTACCGGACCGCTTGTGGCCACGGTGTCTGTCTGTACAGTAACAGCTGTAGTGGCTGTACAGCCGCTGGCGTCGGTAGCTGTCAGAATGTATACTCCTGCAATGGTGGTCAACGCTACCGGATCGGAAGATACAAAGCCCCCCGGGCCGCTCCAGTTCCATGTGGATACATCAAAGTTCGCCGAAGAGGAGATAGCAGACTCCGGCACGGCACAGGTTATTACGGTGGCTGCGGCACTGACCTCGAGGGGTGCAGGGGTGGTATAGACAACTGAGCCGGTTGTTCCGGTGCTGTTGTTCAGGTAAATTCCTCCTCCCGGGTTGCTGGTGCTCTTCACGGCCCGGATCTGGTAATACAGTGTGCCTTCAACCGGGTTGTAATCGGTAAAAACGGTATCTGTCTGTATCTGGGCTGAAATTCTGGTGAACGGACCATCGGCAGACAGGCTTCGGTAAACGAGATAGCCATCAACCCCTTTAACCGGTGGGTGCCAGTTAACCCGGACGTTTCCGCATACTGTTTCTGCCTGTACTCCCGTTGGCGGAGCTACCACATTCACCCGCAGTGTCGGATCGCCCAACAGGGTGATATGCGCGCCGCTTCTGCCGAAAGTATTGGCAAATCCGTTGTTATACTGTGCATTGTGTGTTTCTCTGATACAGTAACCCATAGTCTCACCCGAAGCGAGTGCCTGGTAGAACTGGTGGGGACGCCCGGCCCATGAACAGGTAAGTATGCCGCCTCTGGATGCCAGGGCCGCCACCATAAACGGGTTGCTCTCGTGATCCCAGTCGCCAAAGTAACTGCCAAACAGGTTGGAGAACACGATATTAATGGTATCAGTGGCAAAATTGGAACTGCTTCCCACTCCGCCGGCACCCTGATAGTGGCCGCCGCCGCAGCCGTACCCCATCAACCACGTCTGCGGGTTGGTGTTATTGAAAAAGTCGGTATTCACAATATTGGCCGGTCCAACAACCGGATAGGCATTCCGGTAGCCGTTGGCACCAAATGCCTCGCCACCGAAATATCCGAAATTGTCGTCCACCAATGCCCGCTGCTCCACCTCGTATGCCCCCGTGCGCCAGGCGTGGTTTTTATCCAGATACCGCCTGATGAGCCCGGTGGCGTTGGCCTCTCCGAATGCCGGCGCGTCTATTTTTCTGAAATCAATGCGCCCGACAGCCAGCTCTACAATCGAAGGGATATAGCTCTGGTCAAATTTTCCGTCTCCCGGAATATTCTGATTGGCAGGTCTGGCAGGAGTGATGTTGTTCACCGATGCATCGGTCCACAGCCCGAAAAGATCTCCGTAGTAAACATCCGCCGGCCAGGCACCCTGATGATCGCCGTGGCCATCCCATGCCGTGTTGCCGGAATATGGTACAGGTACACTTCCAATGAGGAGCACCTGCTTCAATCCCTGTGGATCGAGACTGTAGGCCGTTCCAATCATGCTTTTAACCGAAGTAACCGTAGCATCACTGCCGATCTGACGGGTAATAACCTGCCAGCCGTCACCGATCATATCATTTTTAAGCCTGTCAAGTTCAAAGGCAAGCAGACTGGCGTTGGTGGAATCAATGACAATCATCACCTTGCCGCGACTGTCGGTTGCGGGTGCATGCACGGCTACGTGCGCGTACCCCAGTGCATCAATGGAAGTGGTACGGCGAAGTGCATATTCGTACGTCTGACCTGCCACAATATTCTGGTCAAGGTAGCTGGTCTGGGTACTGCCTGTGGCATTGATCAGGGAGATCCACTGTGCTCCGGTTTGCCCCTTTGTTCTGCGAATCAGCAGAAGATTACCACCTGTCGGGTTGGGCCATTCAATCAGCACGGAGAGCGGAGACAGACTTGCGGTGGCAGTAAGTGGCACCGTAACATCCTGCGAAACCTGAGCCTGCGATAATACAGGCAGAAAGAGCAAAAGGAGGAGAATTTTTTTCATCATAGAAATGGGTATTATGGCGATGAGGGAACCAAGGTAAATATAAATATCCCGATTTGGCAAACATCCCGGCTGAAATCTTGTTTCCAAGGCTCTATTTGATATCAATGGCGAGAAAAGTATCAGAATTGCGCGCACTGCTGAGTGCCGACGACATTGACCGTATCGTACAGATGGCATGGGAGGACCGTACGCCCTTTGATGCCATCCTCCTGCAGTTCGGTATCCGGGAAGCCGAAGTCATCGCTCTGATGAAGTCAGAAATGCATATCCGGAACTGGAAAAAGTGGCGCGCACGCGTACAGGGGCGCGCGACCAAACACACTGCTCTCCGGCAGGAAGATGTGGGACGCTTCAAAAGCCGTATGCAGCGAACCATCACCCTGAATCGTATTTCCAAACGCTGATTTAACCTGAATCACCTCCGCTGATGACGACGGTCAGTTTCCCCGGGGAAACATGACGGCTACTTTTGTGCCTGTCAAAACCGGTACTTGCACCAGATGACACACACCTGTTCTCATCAAACGTCGGATTTATGCCAGCCTCTGCTTTGCTTCAACCCCGGAATGTTGTAAAACCAGCAGCGGAGTGCTTCCACTGCCATGAAAAATGCGAAGACGAGCGGCTGAGAATTGAAGACAAGGTTTTTTGCTGCGACGGGTGCAAGATGGTCTATGAGATCCTGAATACACACGGGCTCTGCAATTATTACAACCTGGATGAAAATGCGGGGGTAAGCCTCAGGAATCCCAAAAATTCGAAATCGTACGCTTACCTCGATGACCCTGAAGTACAGGAAAAACTCCTGGAATTCAGCAGTGAACACAAAAACCAGATTACCTTTTACCTGCCCCAGATGCACTGCGCGAGTTGCATCTGGCTACTGGAAAATCTTTACAAGCTGGATGGCGGCGTGTCGAATTCAAGGGTCAATTTCCTGAAGAAGACAGTTTCTGTTTCCTACAACCCCCGGGAAACCACCCTCAGAAAGATAGCTGCCCTGCTCAGCTCGATTGGATATGCCCCGGAGATTAATCTGGGCGATGTGGATAAGCAGGAAACACCTAAAATCAGCAGGAAGCTGGCGTACCAACTCGGTGTCGCCGGCTTCGCTTTTGGGAATATCATGCTGTTCAGTTTCCCCGATTATGTGGGTATGGATCAGGAGACGTTCCAGTGGTTTGCCGGTATTTTTGGCTATCTGAGTATATTGCTCTCGCTTCCCGTGTTGTTTTACAGCGCCAGAGACTATTTCATTTCGGCCTGGCAGGGAATCCGTACCCGCCAGCTTAATATTGATATTCCACTCTGCCTGGCACTGGGCTCCCTGTTCCTTCGCAGCCTGTGGGAGATTATCACCCATACCGGCCCGGGCTACCTTGATTCTTTCGCCGGACTTACTTTCCTGCTGCTTATAGGACGCTGGTTTCAGCAGCGAACATGGCATGAACTGTCTTTCGAACGCGATTATAAATCGTATTTCCCGGTCGCCGCTACTGTGAGATCGGGAGAAGAGGAAACTACTGTTCCTATTCAGCGCCTCGTTCCGGGAGATGTTATTGTGGTGCGCGGACAGGAAATAATTCCCGCCGACGGAATTTTGCTGAAAGGTCCGGCACTGGTTGATTACAGTTTCGTGACCGGGGAGGCAGCCCCCGTGGAAATAAAAAGCGGCGACAGAATTTATGCCGGTGGCAAGCAGATTGGTGAAAGTATTGAAGTTTCGCTTACCCGCCGGGTTTCTCAAAGCAGTCTGACCAGGCTCTGGAACGACAATGCCTTTAAAACACAGGAAAACGGGAATGTAACGAAGCTGGCAGATCAGGCCGGACGTGTTTTCTCCTGGATTATTCTGGCGGTCGGAGGGGGAGCGTTCCTCTACTGGACAGCAACCGGCGATTTCTCAAAGGGTATCAATGCTTTTACTGCCGTAATGATTGTGGCCTGTCCATGTACGGTGGCACTTTCTATCCCGTTTACGCTTGGCAACGTCATGCGTATGCTTGGCAGACATGGCTTCTATGTGAAAAATATCAAGGTTGTGGAGGCCTTTTCGGCTATTGATACGGTTATTTTTGATAAAACCGGTACAATTACCAATGTGGCCGGACAACAGATGCAGTTTCGGGGCCGGTCTCTTTCTTACGATGAGAAAGTGGCGGTCAGGTCGCTTGTCCGTCATTCGGCACACCCGCTCAGCCGCCGTATCTATGAGTCACTGTCCAGGTTCCCGGTTGTGAGGCCGGATGCCTTCGGGGAGGTTACCGGAATGGGTGTGTATGGCGTGGTGAACGGACTGGAGGTCAGGGTCGGATCATCCGGGTTTACCGGCGGCGAGGGACAGGGGGTCTTTGTTTCTGTAAACGATTCGGTTGCAGGACACTACGAGGTGAAAAGTCGCTACAGGACGGGGCTGGATGCAGTACTCGGTTTTTTCAACAGCACCGGTTTTTCAAAAAACAGGACGGGTCGGCCCGTCTGGCTGCTTTCCGGCGATCACGATCAGGAGGCAGTTCGTCTGAGACCGTTTTTCCCCGACACGCAGGTCATGCGCTTTAACCAGAGTCCGCAAGACAAGCTCGATTTTGTGCGGGATATGCAGTCGGACGGTCACAAGGTAATGATGATCGGCGATGGCCTGAACGATGCCGGTGCCCTTCGGCAAAGTGATCTGGGGGTGGTTGTGGCGGAGGATACCAACAACTTTACTCCCGCCTGCGATGCCATACTGAATGCAAGAGAATTTCCCGGTCTGCCCTCTTTTGTGCGCCTTTCCCGCGCAGGTGTACGCGTGGTTCACTGGTCGTACGCCGTTGCATTTACCTATAACGCTATCGGACTGGCATATGCGGTTACCGGACAGCTCTCTCCGCTGGTAGCTGCCGTATTGATGCCAACCAGTTCCATTTCCATCGTACTGTTTGGGGTGGGCATGAGCAATCTGGCTGCCCGCCGCATCCTGAAAAGTCATGGCGAGAGCACCTATTCCATGTCATGAACCCTGAAAAAGGGCTGTTTTACAAAATATAGGCCGTTGATACTGTTTGTGCGGATTTTTTTCTTCAAATTTGCACAATGCTGACCTTTGAAAAAAATACCCATTTCGCCCGTCTGGTCTGGGTTATCGTAGCCTGCGTATTCGTAGCCGATTTGCTCGTACCCCGTCATTATGACATCGTGTTTGGCTATCTGCTGGCTCATTTTCTGGCGGTTTTTTTTCGCGAGAAGAGCGATGTGATGCTCCTCGCCGTTGTAACATCGGCCCTGTCTATCGTTGTACTGGTTATAAAGCCGCAGGATGCCCCCCTCGAACAGATGTTGCTCGAGAGAGCTCCTGCGATAGTCAGTTTCTGGGCAGCTGCATTTTTTGTCATCAAGTTTATGCGGCTGAGAGAAGAGGAGGAGTTGCAGGAGGGGCGATTCAAGGCGCTGTTTGCACATGCCAATCAGGGAATACTGCTGGCTAATCGCAGTGGTGAAATTGTTATGGCTAACCCTTCGGTCGAACAGCTGTTTGGTTACCAACTCGGCGAACTTATTGGCAACAAGATCGAAATTTTGATACCTAACCGATTTGCCTCCAGGCATGTGGGACACCGAACCAGTTTTCATAAAAATCCCAATGCCCGGCCGATGGGTATCGGACTAAGTCTGTTCGGAAAGAAAAAGGACGGTTCCGAACTGCCGGTAGAAGTCAGCCTGAGCCCTTTCCGGATTCATGAAAATGAATACGTGGTCGCATTCGTGGTAGACAATACCATCCGGAAAAATAACGAACACTCAATACTGAAACAGAAACAGGAGCTGTCAAGTTTGTCACAGGCACTGCGTGAACTGAATGAGAGCCTCGAAAACAAGGTGTCAGAACGCACTGAAGAACTTGAACAGGCCAAGAATGAACTGAAATCATCGCTCGACAAGGAGCGGGAACTCGGAGAACTGAAAAGCCGGTTTGTCAGTATGGCTTCTCACGAGTTCCGCACTCCACTCACATCGGTACTGTCGTCATCAGGACTCATTCAACAGTATGCCGACAGACAGGATATTGCCAATATAAAAAAACACGCTGAACGAATCCGTAGCGCAGTGAACGGACTGAACACTATCCTGACCGAGTTTTTGTCGCTGGGCCGGCTGGAGGAAGGACGGGTTTCGGTGAATCCCGAGCGCACCGATATGGGTGAGCTGATACAGGATGTGCATGAAACACTCAGGAATTTGTTCAAAAGCGGACAAACGTTCGTTCACAACCACTCTGGCGAAAGTCTGGTGTTCATTGACGCCAATCTCACTAAAAATATACTCATCAATCTGATATCCAATGCAATCAAGTACTCTCCGGAAGGTGCACCCATCACGGTGGAAAGTTCTGTTACCGCGGGAGAAATACTCATAAAGGTTATAGACCGGGGAATGGGAATTCCCTATCAGGACCAGAAACACCTTTTCGATCGCTTTTTTCGCGCAAGCAATGCCGTCAATACCACGCAGGGAACCGGTCTGGGCCTCTACATAGTGCAGCGATATGCCGAAATGATGGGTGGAGCGGTCGGTTATGAAAGCGCCGTGGAGGAAGGCAGTACTTTTTGGGTCAGGCTAAAGTCTTGACTTCTGTCATCTGATCGCGCAGCACAGCTATGCCGGCATTCAGCTCAAAGCCGATGAGCAGGATGAAGCAGTTGGTCTGTATCCAGATCATAAGCACAATCAGCGCACCAATGGAACCATACAGTGCGTGATAATTGCCAAAATTGTCCACATAGAAGGAAAATCCCCAGGACACGAGAATGGACAGCAAAGAGGCAAGCATGGCCCCTGGATTAAAAAACGGAATGGGGCGCCTTGTGGAGGAACCGTATCGGTAAATAGTGGAAAAAGTGGTGTAAAACAAAAGAATAACCACTATCCACCTGAAGCTGAAAAGCAGCATTCTGGTTACGAAATCGGCCCTGATATAGCGGAATATGAAATCCAGGATGAGATCGCCCAGTATCACGAACACCACTGAGCCCACCAGTACCATACTTACCAGAAACGTAAGCTGAAAGGCAGTGACTCTGCTCTGTATGAAGTTGCGTTTTTTGAAAGTACTGTAGTTTTTCTTCATCCCTTCCATCATGGATATCATTCCGTTTGACGCAAACCAGATTGCCAGAAAAAAACCGAACGACAGAAGTCCGCTTCGCTGCATGGTGGCAATCTCTCTGATGGAACTGAACAGCATGTCGCCCGCCTCACCGGGCATGACCTCCGAAATATTTGACTTCAGTACGTCTTCAAATGTGTGAGGAGTGCCATTCACGTCAATAATGAGTTGATAGAGGGGGGTGTATGGCAGCAGGGTGAACAGTACAATGATACCCGGAAAGATGGCCAGGAAGAAACTGAACGCCATGGAGTTGGCCCGGGTAACCAGCGCCTCCTTTTGAAGTTCACGGTAAATGAATATCAGCAGATTATGTATGGGTATGCCACTCAGACCGGGCAAAGAATGTCTCTTCGACCACTCTGTTACGCTGTTCAGTAACGGATGCTGACGAATATAATCGCCGAATCGCTGTATGTGCTTTGCCGGTTTCAAATCAGTTGAAAAAGGGTCTGAGTTTTTCAAGAAGGAATTCGGGCGCCTGACAGGTTTTTTTTGTCGCCGGATCAAAGAAACAGAGTCTGACGGCCCCTGTGTTGATCAGTTTCTTGTTTTCATTGAAAACTTTCACTTCAAAGTTGATGTACTTGTCGGGCAGATGGGTTATTTCTGTTCTAATGGTGAGCAGGTCGTCGTAGTATGCCGGTCTCAGATACTTTATTTCCAGACTTACCACGGGAAGCCAGATTCCGTGCACCTCCTCCAGCTCTTTGTAGGAAACGCCGAGAGAACGAATGGTTTCCACCCGTCCAACTTCGTAATATTCGGCGTAATTGCCGTAATAAAGGTACCCCATCTGGTCGGTTTCTCCGTACCGTACCCTTATTTGTGTTTCAAATGCGTACATGTTTTTTTCCTGTTGATTGAAATGTCGGTGCAAACCTACTACCTTGCCCCGTAGATTTGAAAAAACCGCTGTATGAATGTTGCAATTACAGGAGCCGGAAAGGGGATTGGCCTCGATCTGGTCCGATTTTTCCTCAGTACCGGCGCCCGCGTGTGGGCGTGCTCACGCAATGTTTCTGCGCTCGACACCATTGACAGTAATCTGCTGACCGTCAGGCCGCTCGATTTGACGGAAGCCTCGGAAGCAGATATTTACAACAGTGTGGCTGCTCTTTCAGACAAACTGGATATTCTCATTCACAATGCCGCCATACTGATTAATCGCCCGTTTCAGGAAACATCACACGAGACATGGCAACAAACGTTCGAAACAAACGTGTTCTCGGCAGTTAAAGTCTCCCGGGCACTGATCCCCCTGCTGAAAAACAGCAGTGCCCCTCACATCATCCATATCGGCAGCATGGGCGGATTTCAGGGCTCCTCCAAATTCCCCGGACTGTCTGCCTACAGTGCCAGCAAGGCTGCGCTCGCCAGTCTGACCGAGTGCATGGCCGAAGAACTCAAAAGCGACGGCATTCACGTTAACTGTCTGGCCCTTGGCGCTGTTGATACCGAGATGTTGCGGACTGCCTTCCCGGGCTATCAGGCGCCGGTCAGCAGCGAAGAAATGGCCCGGTTCATCGGCGAATTCAGCATAAACCAGAGAACCTTCTTCAACGGAAAAATTATCCCGGTTTCTTCATCAACACCCTAGTCAGTATGAGAAGGCTCAGTAAAGAACACAAACTCTTCGTGATACTCGCCTGCTTCTTCGTAGGCAATACCATCGTCGCAGAAGTTATCGGCCCCAAAATTTTCTCGCTCGAAAAGGTATTCGGACTGCAGCCGGTGGACTGGACCATCTTTGGGATCGAACATATTTCCCTGAATTTCTCCTCGGGCTCCATCATCTGGCCGATTGTTTTCATCATGACAGATGTGATCAATGAGTACTTCGGCAAAAGGGGGGTGCGCTTGCTTACCTGGATAGCACTTTTCGTGATCGCCTACGCTTTCACGGTTATGTTGCTGACTACCAAAGCAGCCCCGGCAGATTTCTGGATAGCGGTCAATCAGGACATAAAACCCGATATCAATACTGCCTACGGCCGGATATTCGGAACCAGTATGATGATCATTCTGGGCTCCATGACAGCTTTCGTGGTTTCCCAGCTGCTCGATGCGCTCATTTTCCAGCGCTTCAAAAAGGCTACCGGCGATAAATACGTGTGGCTCAGGGCTACCGGCTCAACGGTAGTTTCCCAGCTGTTCGACACCTATATTATCCTTTTTATCGCATTCTACTTCGGAGCTGACCCTTCTCAACGCTGGTCACTCAACCAGATTGCAGCATTCGGACTGGTTGGATACACTTACAAGGTATGCACAGCCATCGTCCTTACACCACTATTGTATCTGGTGCATGCCGTAATCGTTAGATATCTGGGTACCGGACTTGCCGAGCGCCTGAAGCACGAGGCTGTTCACCTGGAATAAACCGGTCAGATATCCTCCCGTTCAATCGGACAGGTCATACAGTGACTGCCCCCGCGTGCGCGCGAAAGCTCGTTGGACGGTATGGTTATGATGGTATTCTCCACTTTGTCGGGGTCCGTCTTGCCGTTTTCTATCTCGCGCAGCAGCTTTTCAGCGCCAACCACCCTGTAGCCAAAGTCTTTGAATGCTTTTTCCGTGGCCGGGTTGCGGTCGTACGTAATTGCCACACCCGGCTTCAGTGCAACAAGATTGCACCCGTCTGTCCATTGTTCTCTTTCCTGATAAGGCGTTTCTCCGCGTCCTGCCCAGATAAACTCCATCTTTGGATTCACTTCCGCCAGCAGAAAGTCTTTCAGGCTGGCATACTCAACCACTTCACCGGTGGAGCGGTGCACTTCCACGTATGAGCCCAGTCCATCCTGCACAATGGGTTTGTAGCCTACCATGTGATTGTGGTTGATCTGGGTGAATACTGTGTCTATGTGCATGTAAGTGCGTTCGGCAGGAATATTTACCTGCACCACATTATTGATGATACCCCTGTCAAAGAGATAGTTTTTGACCATCTGAAACGCATATTCATTGGTGCGCTCCGAGCAGCCGATGAGCAGATAGTCCTTGTGCAGCATCATGACATCGCCACCCTCAATACTGATGGTTTCACCCCGCTTGTTGGGCGGGAACTTGTCCACCCGGTTCAGATTGATAGTCTTTCCGTCCGATTTCATCCGGCGGAATATGGGATGGCTTCCAAAAATGAGCCTGGTCAGGAAATTCTCCCTGAAACGGGCCGATTTGTTGGCTTTTGTAATGAGTACATAGTCCTTGACCATGACTGCAATGTCACGGGTGAATATCAGATTGGGAATCGGATCAAAGAGGATACGGTCTTCAGGTTCCAGATAGCCGGTAATCAGCGTATCAGCCAGCTGCTCGGGCGACAAACCCGCCAGTCTGGGAATAAACGAGTAGGGCAACTCTTCAAAATCCACAATCTTGTTGATTACCTCGTATCTGCTCTCTTCATTCCGGGTGCTTTCAGCAAGCAAATCCCTGATTTCGTACACATTCTCCTTGCCAACAAATGCCCTGAGTACATTGGTGAAAATATCGTGCTCATCCTGCATGTTGGGCAGGTGAACAATGTCGTCGAAAAGCAACTCTCCTGCTCTTTTGGGCGTAATACGGGCAATACCTTCATCAGGACGGTGTACAATTACTTTCCTGAGCTTTCCAATTTCTGATGATGCATAAATGCGACTGCTGGCGTCCATAAATTGTTGTTTGGTGAAATACTGGCAGGGTGGCCGGGAAACTCCGGTACCGCAAAAGTAGGCTCAAATTGTCTGATTTTCCCAAGTCTTGTCTGTGAATAGTGCTATTACAGCGAATCTTGTCGTTTTATTGCACCGGTTTTCACTTTGATATCAGAGATTTGCAGCCGAAATCCCGTAAGTCTCTCATTCATTCAGAAGTTATCAAACTGTAAAATATGCGTTTCCCGATTCTTGTACCCGCACTGGCGCTGCTCTCCATCTTCAGTTGTGGAAAAGGCGCACCTGACCCCAATGGTCCCAAAAAGACAGACGGGGATCTGAAAATGATCAAAAATCTGGAATACGTAAAGAACAGTATTACGCACCCTGCCAATGTATACGCAGCCGACGCCAAACTGAACTACCTGGAATCACAAATCAGTCAGGCCAAAGATGCCAAAATGAAGACCGAACTGCTGACGAAAAAAGCGGCGGTACTGCTCGAAGCAGGCAAGGAGGCCGAATCGGTGGCACTTTACGAACAGCTCATGGCGGATGCCGGAAGCGACAAGGCAGCCACAAGGGCGCTTCGTCCTTTTCTGGGTATGGCATATCTTCGTCTGGCCGAACGGTCCAACTGTATCAATTCACACGCTGATGGCGCCTGTATCATGCCGATTCAGGGTGGAGGCATACACAACGACAAAACGCCCGCGCGCAAGGCTCTGGAGACGTTTATCACCGTGATGAATGAAAACCCGGAGGATCTCGACTCCCGCTGGCTGCTCAATCTCGCTGGTATGACACTCGGTGATTACCCCGCCGGAATACCTTCAAAATGGCTCATTCCGGGACTGGACAAACCCGATCAGGT
Organism: uncultured Bacteroidota bacterium; assembly: GCA_903925535.1. GTDB lineage: Bacteria > Bacteroidota > Bacteroidia > Chitinophagales > Saprospiraceae > M3007. The sequence goes on from CAIYFY010000153.1 coordinate 18,052, forward strand.
AGTCGTGAAGCCCTTTACCGATATGGCCTCCGACCTGAAACTTGACATCAAAAACAGGGGTGGGGGAGTAATAGTGGATGATTTCGATAACGATGGCATGCTCGATATTGTCTCCTCTGCCTGGGACCTGACCGATCCGCTGCACTATTTTCACAACAACGGCGACGGAACCTTCACCGATGCATCCAGATCGTCGGGACTGGCGGCTTTCACAGGAGGTATCAATATCATGCAGACCGATTACAATAACGATGGCTACATTGATATATATGTGTGCCGCGGAGCCTGGCAGGGTATGTCAGGATTCGGCGAACAGCCCAACTCCCTGATCAGGAATAATGGCGACGGCACCTTCACCGATGTCACCATCGAAGCAAAGATGTTGTCGTATCGCCCCTGTCAGTCGGCTGTCTGGAATGATTTCAACCGCGACGGCTGGCTCGACCTGTTTGTTGGCAACGAAACCACCGAGCCTCAGCACGTGTACCCCTGCGAACTCTACATAAACAATCAGGATGGTACTTTCACCAATGTGGCTTCACCGCAGGGACTGAATATCATATCCTTCGTAAAAGGTGTTACCTCCGGCGATTACGATAACGATGGCTGGCCCGATATTTTCCTTTCGTGCCTGAATGGCGACAAGTTTCTGCTGAAAAACAGGGGTGTACAGGGTAAAGTGCCTGCCTTCGAAGATGTTACGGCCAAAGCGGGTATTGAAAAGGCAAATACTTTCGCCACATTCTTTTTCGACTACGATAACGACGGGAACCTGGATATCTTCATGTGCAATTACAGTTTCGACCGGCAACTTTCCTATTATGCAGCCAGGGAAGCACTGAAACCCTCTTCTTCGCCTGAAGGCAAAATGTACCTTTATCACAACAACGGAAATGGCACATTCACCAACATGGCTCCCTCCATGCAGGTCAACCAGATCATATATGCCATGGGAAACAACTTCGGCGACTTCGACAACGATGGCTGGCTGGATATGTACATGGCCACCGGTAATCCGTCCTATCAGTCGGCTATTCCCAATAAACTCTACAAAAATATGGGTGGCAGCGACTTCGCCGATGTGACAACAAGCGCCCGGGTCGGAAACCTGCAGAAAGGGCACGGCGTAGCTTTCGCCGACCTCAACAACAACGGCGACCAGGATATATTTGTGGATATGGGCGGCGCCTACAAGGGAGACGCCTACTATACATCCTTCTTCCTCAATCCGGGACAAAACGAAAACAACTGGGTTACCGTTCAACTGGAAGGGAAGAAGACGAACAAGGCGGCCATCGGTGCGCGCCTCTGCCTGAAAGTGACGGAAAACGGTGTTCAGCGCACCATATACAGAGATGTCAACTCCGGTGGCAGTTTCGGCAGTTCTCCCCTGCGCAGAGAGATAGGTATCGGTAAAGCAACTGTCATTGACGAACTCACCATAACCTGGCCCGTTTCCGGAGAAGTACAAACCTTCAGAAATATACAGCCACGGCAGTTTATCAAAATTACAGAAGGAAAGCAGAATCCGGAGGTGCTGGATATAAAACCGCTCGTCTTCCGCAGGACAGATGGCAGTGTTCCCATGTGCGCGCCCAGGTAAAAGTGTTAAAATTCATTCACAGAAAGCGTTATTTCCGCATTAAACCGGAGTAAAAACCTTGTGAGAAGTATGATACAGGGTACATTTGCCCTACAAACATCAATCGAATCACTAAAACTATTCTTCACCATGAAGTTTGCCAAATTAGCCGCCATTGCCACCCTTTTCATCGTTTCGCGTCTGAACGCACAGACGGAGGTAAAAATTAATCCGCTGGGATTGCTGTTCGGATCACCGGATGTGTCTGCCGAATTCCGCCTGAACGACAATATGGGTCTGGAGCCTTTCATCGGATACACTTCCCGCAAGTTCGCAGCGGATGCTGTCAGAATTTCTGCCATCAATGCCGGAGGTTCCTTCAAGTACTACTTCAACCCGCAGAAAGGTTTCGACAGGTTCTATGCAGGCGCCTATACCCGCTTCAACTCCGGTAACGCAGAGGATACAGATAGCGGTACGCAGGCCGGCTACACCAGAATGTCTCTGGGCTTCCTGATTGGTCAGAAGTGGGTGTCAAAACAGAATGTCGTTTTTGAACTCGCCTTCGGAGTAGGCCGCGCCTTTGTAAACAACCTGGAAGATCCAAACGGAGAAATCACGGACTTCAACTTCGATCTCGACCTGATGGGTCGCTTCGCTGTGGGTTACCGTTTTGGCGGGAGCGCCAAAAAATAACTGATATTACCTGTATCTTTCAGGTAAAGGGCAACCGGATATCTTCCGGTTGCCCTTTTTGTCGTGTTATGACCGTTTTTTCTTTCTGTCAAGTTTGGAAACCGTCTGCGCTTATATACCTTTGCGCCGCTTTTTGAGGTAAAGGTCAGAACGTGCACTTCGCGAATTTAAAGTGTATCTAAATAAGGCAGTAATTCAGTATTCAGTCTTTTTTAAGTACGCTTCGTTTTTACCTTTGCCCCGACAAAATGCTTATATCCCCGAAATGTATTATTTTGGGTAGCCTTTCGACAAATCAATCTACATCCGCTAATATGCAGCTGAAACGCATTTGCTGGGTTTTTACGCTCCTCATCACCGCAACGCTCTCCCTCCATGCAGGGCCCACAAGAGAAGCCGGTAAAGAACTTTTCGGTGCCAACTGCGCCGCCTGTCATGCCAAGGACATGAAGACTGCTTCCACCGGTCCCGCGCTGGGTGGTACGGAAGAGCGCTGGTCCGGTTATCCCAGGAAAGATCTCTATGACTGGGTTCGCAACTCTCAGGCGCTGATCGGCAAGGGTCACCCCCGCGCCAAAGAACTCTGGGAAAAGTACAAGCCAACTGTGATGAACAGTTTCCCGGGTCTCACCGATGAGCAAATTGAAAGTATTCTCCTTTATATCAAGGAGCCGGTTGTTGCCGTGCCAGGCGCAGCCGGTGGTCCAGGTGCCGAACAGGTGAAGGAGGCAGAAAGTCTCCCCTGGTTTTATATCGGTCTGGTAACTGGTCTGCTGCTGCTCGCCTTTGCACTGATGCGCATTGTTGACAACCTCAACAACGTAGCACGTGTCCGCGATGGCAAGGCCCCTGTTTACCGCACCATGCGTGATATCCTGACTACCAAGGGCGCTGTAGCGTTTTTTGTATTCGGCCTCACGCTCGTGTTCGGTTACAAAACAGTGGATAACGCCACTCGCATGGGCCGCGAGCAGGGTTACATGCCCACTCAGCCTGTCAACTTCAGCCACAAGACGCATGCCGGCACGCACAAGATTGACTGCCAGTATTGCCACGATACGGCGCGCCGCTCGAAGCACGCCTCTGTTCCCGCTACCAACACCTGTATGAACTGCCACTCGGCTATCAAAGTGGGCTCTGTCGGCGGAACGAAAGAATTGACCAAGATCTTCGCATCCATTGGTTTTGATCCGTCTGCCAATCGCTATATCCCTGATTACGAGAACTGGGATGAGAAACAGATTGAAGATCTCTACAAGAAGTGGATCGGCCAGCAGTACATGGACAAAAACAGTCTCCCCGCACTCGATGAGGCAGGTAAAAGCACAGTCGAGTCTGAGTGGGAGGGTATTGTGAAGGCACTGAAAGAAGACTCCAACGGAAAAATTCAGGGTCCGATCGAATGGGTTCGTATCCACAACCTGCCTGACCACGCTTACTTCAACCACGCACAACACGTTTCTGTAGGCCAGGTTGAATGTCAGAAGTGCCACGGTCCGGTACAGGAGATGGATATAGTATATCAGTACTCCACACTGGGTATGGGCTGGTGTATCACCTGCCACAGCGAAACAGAAGTCAAGTTCAAGGACAATGCCTTCTATGCGCAGTACAATCAGGACTACATCAAAATGCACAAAAGCCTCGTGAAAAAGCCGGAATCGGAGATGGATAAAGTAACCGTCGAAGATATCGGAGGCCTCGAGTGCCAGAAGTGTCACTATTGATCATTATTTCCAACATCAACCCCGCTGCCACAAAACGCAAACCAGCACCTTTTTAAATATATGCACCACGATAACGGTATTTGGGTAAGCACCGAAGATCTGAGCCGCGAAGAATCTTTTCTTCAGTCTGCAGAGCGCGAGTTCTCGGTTGAAACAATTGACCAGACCGACGGTAAATGGCAAACAAACCGCCGCGACTTCCTCAAACTGATGGGTTTCGGTCTCGGAGCGGCTACTGTAGCTGCATCCTGCGAGATTCCTGTCAAGAAGGCTATTCCTTATGTAACCAAGCCCGACGAAATTGTTCCCGGTGTAGCTAACTACTACGCTTCGAGCTTTGTCAATGGCGGTGATTACTGCGCGGTGCTGGTCAAAACCCGCGAAGGTCGCCCGATTAAAATCGAGGGTAACTCGCTCAGCAGCGTAACGAAAGGCGGTACAAGCGCCCGTGCACAGGCTTCTGTGCTCAGCCTGTACGATAACCGCCGCATTCAGTTCGCCGGCAAGGTGAAAGACGGTCAGGTTGAAAAGACCGACTGGAACAAACTCGATGCAGAGGTTAAAGAAAAACTCGCAGCGGGTGGAAATATCCGTGTTATTGCCAACACGATTCTCAGCCCGACAGCAAAGAAGGCGCTGGGAGAATTCCTCGCCAAGTATCCCACTGCATCTGTGGTAACCTATGATCCTGTCTCTGCATCGGCACTTGTTGCCGCCAGCGAGCAGTGCTTCGGTATCGCAGCTGTTCCGGACTATCGCTTCGACGCAGCCGAGGTGATTGTATCTTTCGGCGCCGATTTCCTCGGAACGTGGATCAGCCCGGTTGAATATGCCCGTGCCTACTCTGCCAACCGCAAGGTGTCCGGCAAAAAAGGAACGAAGATGTCACGCCACTATCAGGTGGAAACACACATGTCCCTGACCGGCTCCAATGCCGACAACAGGGTACAGGTGCGTCCAAGCGAGATGGGAGCTGCTGTTGTAGCCCTCTACAACGCACTGACGGGCAATTCCGGTGGCCCCAAACTTAACGACAAGGCCGCTGCCGCCATCAAGAAAATTGCTTCCGACCTGCAGGCCGCCCGCGGAAAATCGCTGGTAGTTTGCGGTTCAAACAATGTTGCCGAGCAGATTATCGTCAATAAAATCAACGACATACTCGGTAACCTGAATAACACTGTCGCCTTCAACGCTGCCTCAAACCAGCGTCAGGGCGATGACCGCAAAATGGAGGCGCTGGTCGCTGAAATGAATAATGGTCAGGTGGCTACAGCCATCGTCTGGGGAGCCAATCCTGCGTATGACTACCCCGGTGCGGCGTTCAAGGCTGCTTTCGCGAAGGTGGCCACCCGCATATCCCTTAACACAACGCTCGACGAAACTACGCTCCTGTGCACGCACGCTGCGCCCGCACACCACGCGCTGGAATCATGGGGTGATGCAGAGCCCAAGCAGGGCCATATCGGTATCATACAGCCGACAATTGCTCCGCTGTTCAATACCCGTCAGGCAGAACACAGTCTGCTCGAATGGGCCGACAGTGCCAATCTCAACCGTCAGGACGAGCAGCCCTACTATCAATATCTGAAGGCGCACTGGACAGGCTCTTTGTTTAACGGCCAGTCGAAATACTCCACTCCGGGCGCGTTCTGGGATATGAGTCTGCACGATGGTGTTTTCGAATCTCCGGCTTCCGGCAAAACAGTTTCTTTCAACGGAGCTGCTGCCGTAAATACAGGTGCTGTTTCTCAGCCATCTTCTTCGGAACTGGAAGTCTCCTTTTACGAGACTGTCAATATCGGCAACGGACAGTATGCCCACAACCCGTGGCTGCAGGAAATGCCTGACCCGGTTAACCGCACGGTATGGGGTAACTACCTGAGCATTCCGGTGGAGTGGGACGGCAAAGAAATCAAGGGCTGGAAAAATCTGGAAGATGGTCAGATTGTTGAACTGGAAGTAAACGGACAGAAAATCCGCTGCACAGTAGTTCGCACCTTCGGCCAGACTCCGGGTACAGCATCCATTGCCCTTGGCTACGGCCGCGAGGCAGGTGGCTGCGCAACAGGTTACGGGGTAAATGTAAATCCGCTCCTCAAAAATGAAGGCGGCTTCACACAATACTACCTGACAGATGCCAAAGTAACTCCGACAGGTGATGTAGAGAAAGATTTCGCCTGTGTTCAGCACCACCACACGATGGGTGTGCAGGGCAAACAGGGTGACAAGACAGTAAATGTGGACGAGGCGGTTCTCGCTTTCCAGGGCTCACTCACCGAGCGTTCCATTATCTTCCAGACAAACGTGAAGGATCTCGACAAGCTCGAGACCAAAATGGAAGAATTCCATGAGCATTCCGGGCATCTCAATTCCAAAACACTGTATCCGACCAACGAAGAATACTTCGGAACAGGATTGAAGTGGGGAATGTATGTTGACCTTAATTCTTGCATTGGTTGCGGCGCTTGCCAGGTAGCCTGTGTAAGCGAAAATAACGTTCCGGTTGTTGGCAAAAACGAGGTAATGCGTCACCACGAGATGACATGGCTGCGCATTGACCGCTACTTCTATGGTGATGTTGAAAACCCGAAAGTGGTTTATCAGCCGATGATGTGCCAGCACTGCGACAACGCTCCCTGCGAGAATGTTTGTCCGGTTAACGCTACCAACCACTCTATGGAGGGTATCAACCAGATGGCATATAACCGTTGTATTGGTACACGCTATTGCGCCAATAACTGTCCTTACAAAGTCCGTCGTTTCAACTGGCTCGATTACACCACTGCGGATGTATGGCCTGCGAACGAAGAGCGTGTTTTCCACGGTGCAGGCGATGATACACCTTTCTACGCTGACAACCTCGTTCGTATGGTGCTGAACCCGGACGTTACTGTCCGTACGCGCGGTGTAATCGAGAAATGCTCTTTCTGCGTACAGCGTATTCAGGAGGGTAAACTCACCGCCAAGCGTGAAAGCCGCGCCATTCAGGATAACGATGTCCGTACAGCCTGCCAGACGGCTTGTCCAACCGGAGCAATCGTATTCGGAAATCTGAACAACCCTGAGAGTGAAGTCAACAAGGCACAGAAACACGCCGGCGCGCTTGCTTATCAGGTACTAGAAGAAATCAAAGAAAGATTAGCGCCTATATCATAACAAAGACTATCTTTACAAAACTTAATAAACGTTTAATTACTTAATGGCATTACCGAACAGAGGACCCAGATTTAACCCAAGGTTTCAAAGACAACAAGAACCAGAGCATCGAATTAATGATCGTATTCGAGTTCCACAAATCAGATTGGTTGGAGACAACATTACAGTGGGTGTTTACA
>CAIYFY010000154.1 GCA_903925535.1 uncultured Bacteroidota bacterium
AGGCATCCCGATCTCCAAAATGATGAAAGGAGAGAAGGAGCGGCTGCTGCATCTCGAAGCCGAACTGCACCGCCAGGTGGTGGGACAGGATGAGGCCGTGGCCGCTGTGAGCGACGCTATACGCCGCAACAGGGCCGGACTGAGTGATCCTGACAAGCCCATCGGCTCTTTTATCTTCTGCGGACCAACCGGCGTGGGTAAAACGGAACTGGCCAAGGCGCTGGCTGATGTGCTCTTCGACGACGAAAAGGCAATCACCCGCATTGATATGAGTGAGTATCAGGAGAAACACAGCGTATCCCGTCTGGTGGGGGCTCCCCCCGGATATGTGGGTTACGACGAGGGCGGACAGCTCACCGAGGCAGTTCGCCGCCGGCCTTACTCCATTGTTCTGCTCGATGAAATTGAAAAGGCGCACCCCGATACATTTAATATCCTGCTGCAGGTGCTCGACGATGGCCGTCTGACCGATAACAAGGGCCGTACCGCCAATTTCAAGAACACCATTATTATTATGACCTCCAATCTGGCCAGCGACCGGATTATGGACGCGTTCGATAATTATGCAGGTATGACGGAAAAACGCCGGGCAGAAGCCATGGATCGCGCCAAAGACGAGGTGATGGATGCCCTGAAGGCAAATATGAGACCCGAGTTTCTGAACCGTATTGACGAAATTGTGGTGTTCCATCCGCTGCAAATGAATCAGATGGAGGAAATACTGCAAATCTTGATCAGCGATGTTCGGGAAATGCTCACCAGACAGGAACTGCAGCTGGAAATATCGAAGGAAGCAGGAAAAGTACTGATAGAAACCGGCTTCGATCCGCAGTTCGGCGCCCGTCCGCTCAAGCGCACGCTCCAGCGCGAACTGGTGAACGAACTGGCCAAATACCTGCTTGCCGGCGACTATATCAAAGGGGACACCATCATCATTGATGCACTCGGCAACGAACTGATCTTCGGCAGGAAAACAACGATTGAGGGAAGGGAGGTGGTAACCAAAGAGCTCACACCCTAGCGGTAACCTGCATCGAAGAACGCCGGATGCCCGTTCAGAAAATCGCGGTCATTCATGCGCTTTTTGCCCTCCAGCTGTAATTCCAGCACGCGCAGGTAACCACTGCCGGTGCTCACCAGAATATGCCGGGCGTTTTCCACCAGGAAGACGCCCGGTTTGTGTTTCAGATCGCTGCCGGGTATTTTCTCGGTGCGGTATATTTTCAGTACCCTTTCCTGTACTTCTGTCCAGGCGCCCGGGTGCGGGCTCAGGCCCCTTATAAAGTTGTGTACTGCTTCATTGCTGCGACTGAAATCAATTTTGCACGTATCGGTGTGTATTTTTGGTGCATAGGTCACTTCTGTCTCCAGTTGAGGTGCCGGTTTCGCCGTGCCGGACTCGAGTGCTTTTACCGATTGAAGTACCAGTCTGGCGCCCACGGCCATCATTCGGTCGTGCAGTTCGCCGGCTGTTTCATTCTCTCCGATAGCTATTGTCTCGCGCGCGAGCACATCGCCTGTATCTATCTCGTGCCGAAGCAGGAAGGTGGTGACGCCGGTTTCCTTTTCTCCGTTGATAATAGCCCAGTTAATGGGTGCTGCCCCACGGTAGCGGGGCAGGAGCGATCCGTGCAGGTTCATGGTGCCCAAAGGCGGCATGTTCCAGACTACTTCAGGCAGCATGCGGAAGGCCACCACCACCTGGAGGTCTGCTTTCAGAGAGCGCAGGGTGTTCACAAAATCCGGATCTTTCAGTTTGACCGGCTGCAATACGGGTATGTTGTGCTCAAGTGCAAACAGTTTGACGGCCGACTGGAGCATGCCCTTCCTGCCGCCGGGTTTGTCGGGTGCAGTAACTACCGCCGGAATATCGAACCCGTTTTCCAGTAATATCCTGAGGGAGGCCACAGCAAAATCGGGGGTGCCAAGAAATACGATTCTCATATCAGATGTCAAGGTGTTGAGGTGGTTTGCGACAAATCAGCACGACTTTCCGGTTGTCGCACAGGGTTACTCCGAACAGGTAAACACTTCCTCCGGCTCCCAGACCCAGTTTTCGTGCCATCAACTCGGGAGCGTCGGGGAAGTTGCGGGTAGCGATACTGGCTTTTAATCCGGGAACAGCAGTCTGTACTTCTTTTTTGTCGTACCTGCATACCGATATTATTTCAAAACAGCGCCCGGGGACACCGGTAGTCAGTTGCTCCGAGGTGAAAAGATGGGTGTTTTCATGCAGCTTTGCCAGTCCGTACCGCTTGCCAAACAGCCTCACAGCTCCCGATTTGAGCAGGGCCGGTGATGGTTCATACAGGTATCCCAGCGGCGCTGAATATACCGGAACTGCTTCCTTTTCGGCTTCAGCGGTGTATTCAAACCGGTAAAGCGCCTGTCCTGAATCGTCAATTCCGGTTACTTCAACTGGAATTTTTGCTGCAGGAAGCGGGGTGGCGCCCAGCTGATAGAGCACCTCCTTCACCTCACCTGCGTATTCCACGATCCATACTTTCTGCACATTTTCCAGTTGCCTGACCGACAGGTGTATGTCGAGCATGGGTGCTGCTTTGACAAGTACAAACCGGGTATGGCTCAACAGTTTGTCTTTAAGTGCCAGCAGGTCGGGACTGCAGTCGCTCCAGTTGAATACTTTTTTCTGCTGCTGGTCGCGCCGCGCCGGATCGAGGTAGATACTGTCGAAATTGCCCGGCGACAGTGTTTCAAAATCGCCTGAATCGCCTGTAATGACTTGAATGTTGTAGGCTCCCAGTACAGAAAAGTTGTGTCGTGCGGCATTTGCCACGACCGGGTTTTGCTCGATGGCAGTCACGCTGGTACAAACCTTTGAGAAGAAGTAAGTGTCAATCCCGAGTCCGCAGGTCAGATCGAGCAGACGACCTGCGGGGACAAGCCCCGCCTTGAAGCGGGCGGCAGCCTCCGAAGAAGCCTGCTCCATAGATAGCCGGGGAGGGAAAAGCATGCCTTCCCGGTACCAGGACGGTACCTTTTGTCTTGTTTTTTGAAGTGCCTCTACCTGTGCTGCTGCTTCTGCAACGGGCACTCCGGGGTATTGCTTCCGGGCCAGCGACAGTTGAAACGGATCGTCGTTCCGGTGCTCCCAGACAAATCGGGAGAGTTCCGGATTCATGCATTTTCTTTTTTCCCGAAGCGGGCGCGGAAGAACTCAACGGCAATAGGCAGCAGTGACACGCCGATGATGCCGAATACCACGATTTCAAAGTTGTTTTTGATGATTTCAATTTGCCCGAAGAAATATCCTGCCAGCGTCAGCGAAGTTACCCACAGGATACCGCCCAGTACGCAGTTGTAGATGAATCTTCCGTACACCATTTTTCCAACTCCGGCAACAAACGGAGCAAATGTGCGTACTATGGGCACAAATCGGGCCATGATGAGCGTTTTTCCGCCGTGTTTGGCGTAGAACTCCTGTGTCTGGTCAATGTAACGACGCTTCAGAAACCAGTAGTCTCTGGTAAAAACATTGCTCCCCAGGTATTTTCCGAAAAAGTAGTTGGTGTTGTCGCCGAGAATGGCCGACAGGAATAGCAGTGGAATGAGCAGCCAGACGTTCAGGATGCCTGTCTTCGCAGTGATGGCCCCTGCGGCGAACAGCAGGGAGTCTCCGGGCAGAAAGGGCGTAACAACCAGTCCTGTCTCGCAGAAGATAATCAGGGCCAGAATCAGGTAGGTGGCGAGCTGGTACTCGCGCATGATATTTTCGAGGTGTACGTCCAGGTGACGGATAACGTCAAGTGCCTGAGTTAGAAAGTCAATCATTATTTGCCGGGCTTTGTTCGGGGTCAAAGGTAATGAATATTTCGGAATGGGCCGGGCGACTATCCTCAGATCATAATGGCCTCGTGCGCGAGCGCGAGCATTTCTCTGTCGCCGGACGAATTGCCCAGCGCAATGATATGATCAAATTCCTCCAGCAGTATGGCGGCTTCTATCCGGTTGGCTTTTTCCTGGCCCTTGCAGTTGGGGGTTGCCAGTTTCCCTGTAAACCGGCTCTCATGAAACTGAAGGCGGGTGCTTATCAGGGCATATCCTTCCGATTGTGCAAACGGAAGCACCCAGATGTCGGGCGAGGCAGTAACGATGACAATCGTCGCCCCGGCCTCCTTCAGTGCTTTCAGTTTGTTGCACACATCACTGCGGAGCATTCCCGGCAGCTTTGTCCGGCAAAACTGATCTCCCTTTTGTCTCATTGCCTTTTCGGTCTCTCCCCGCAGGAAGGCCGAAAGAACAATCTCTTTGGCTTTTTCAGTGGTATATTGCCGCCCTGACCACAGGATACCCAGCCTGAAGACAGCCGATATCAGTCCCGTCAGCAGCCTGTGTACGGGTACCGCAAAAAGCAGGTACATGGAAAGCGTATCGCCCAGTGTGATGGTGCCATCGAAGTCGGTCAGTACCAGTATTTTGCCTGCAGCCCTGCTTTCCGGCATCAGTCGCGTTTTTTATAGATGATGAAGTGGGGAGTTCGACCCGTGCTGTCTCTTGTCTCTAACACAGTTCGGCATACTTCCAGTTCCGGATTCGTCGGGATTTGTGAGAGATAGCCAGCTTCCATAAGTACATAACGGCAATCAGCCAGTTTTTCATACACCAGTTTGTTTTGTCCGTTTGTTTCCCGGTTCACCACCCAGTCGAGCGGCAGGGGAGGACGGCTGCCGGTCAGAAAAGAGGCATACGGGAATGCGGGCAGCACGGCGTATTGTCCGTGAAAACGGGCATCCAGCTCTTTCAGGTCGCGGTACAGTGATGCGGTGGCTGTATCCGAGCGAATGCCGGCAAGTTGCGGGAAAATATCACCCATATCCGCTGTCATGTGTGTGCGCAGTCCGTCCCGGTAAACAAACTCGTAACCAATGCGGAATACCGGCAGGAGTATGGCTGCCAGCGCTATATTGTACCTGAAATAATACTTTTTCAACTCTGTACTCCCCGAAAACTGGCTGGTAATTTCCATGACACCCCATACAAGCGGTGTTGAAAACAGTACCGGCAGATTATATCCCCAGCTGATGGAGGTGCACCAGCTGATTGCAAGCAGGAAGAAAGGGACGACGGGTAAGTGACGTTCCCGAATCAGCTGAACAAGGATAGCAACACAAGCTGTCCAGAACAGCACCCTCGACTGTGCAAATGGAGCAATGTGCTCTTGCCTGATCAGGCTGACACCCGCAAAACTCAGCGCCAGCAGCGGCAGCCAGAGCCCCCAGAGAATCAAGGCAGGTCTGTGGCGGGAGCTCCTGTGCAGATAAAACAGCACACCAGCCACTGCAAGAGCCGGAATGCCCAGTCCGGGTGTAATCAGGAAGTAGTCGGTCAGTCCGTGCTGAACCGCCTTTCCCGAGGAGGCCGCTCCGCCCGTCATGGCCAGGTATTGATCTGTGATTCCGCAGAACTGCAGCCATCCGTAAAAGAGAGCCGCTGCCAACCCGAAACCGGCTGCAAACGACAGTATGACCCTGCCTGTCAGCGATTTTTCGTAAATGAGCACTGCGATGGCCGCTGCTGTCAGCGGATAAAATGACTGTTTGCAAAGCAGTGCTGCGAAAAGCGCCATACCGCCTGCGAGAGCCCGCCATGGCGTGCGTTTTTCACCCAGCAGGAGAAATGCGCCCAGTACGGAAAAGAAAATTCCGTCGGTGGTATGCCACGACTTGGGAGAGTAGTTGTGCACAGATATAATGAATCCGAACACGGCAATCATCCACATCCTGTTGCTCTTGGCGAGCAGGCGCGCACCCAGGTACGCGCAGAGCCACATTTCCAGGTAGAAAATCCAGCGCATGCCCAGCTCGGAGAAGGCTGAAGGGAGCATCTTCAGCTCGAGTGCACGCAGCAAAACCGGCAGGGGAGGGCGTACATATATGATATCCTGGTACAGCAATTTGCCGTTCAGCACCTGCCAGGCCAGCCCGGTAACAAATCCGCCGTCAGTTTCGTTCACTCCGTACGGTGCGTACACGACGCAATATGCGGGTAAAAGCGCGAAAAAAAGCGCCTTCCAAAACAAAATTCCGGTTTTTTCATATTTCATTCAGACAAAGGTAGAAAATTTTGAGGCCGATACT
>CAIYFY010000155.1 GCA_903925535.1 uncultured Bacteroidota bacterium
CGGGATATAGGACTTGTCGCTGATTGGCGTTTCGGTGATATAGTAACTCACAATACCCGTTGATACGGTCTTGTTCTCCCAGATTTTATTGTTGTAAACTTCCACGTCATTGGTTGCCAGTACCATAACTCCGGTGCCTGCCGGAACAGTCCCTACGATATTGCCTTTCGGAGCAAAGTTTCTGTAATTATTGCGGGCCACCAGATTATCGTACACCTTGACATGTCCTCCCCGTTTTTTGGGCAGGTCGGGCAGGTCGAATACCAGAATGCCACCGGTATTTTCGAAGGCATGATTTTTCCAGACCCACGCATTCGTGGTATTTTCAATTTCAATACCTGCCACATTGTTCTTGGCGGTACATTCAGTGACCCAGACACTGTCTGACTGTCCCACATAGATTCCTGCGTCCGAGGCTCCTATGGCAGTACAGCGCTCAATGCGCACTTTCCGGCATTGTACGGGGTAAAGAGCGTAAGAGCCGTTCGATTCATCGGGTTTGCCGGTCCAGCGGGCGGTGATATCGCGGAAGATGATACCATCAACATTCTGGGTTTTAATGATGTCGCCTTTGGCATCCTCCATGGTGAAGTTTTCCAGAACGATATTGGTGCTGTTGGTTACTTTCAGTCCTTCAGCGCCCTGTTTCTGGCCTTTGAAGGACAGTATCGTCTTGTCCTGACCAGCTCCGCGCAGGGTTACATTCTTTTTCTCGTCGAGCGACAGGGTGTTGGAGATCGTGAAATTTCCTGCAGGAATTTCAATGATATCCCCCTCTTCGGCAAGGATACACTGTGTCTGAATCCGTTTTTCAACATCAGTCTGGGCCAGTGCCGCATGGAAGACGAGCACGAAAAGAGCAGGGGTGAGGAGCAGTCGGTACATAGAGCGGGTATTTTTGGCGGCAAGTTAATAGCGCTTTACCGACTCCACAATGTAAAGAGGCCTGTTTTTAATTTCGCTGTAGATGTTCGAAAGATAAATGGACATCACGTACAGGTTAAGGCACGTAATGGCGAAAAAGACAGATATGATTACAACGAGGAATGCCCAGCCGGAGAGAGATTCTGCAGGGTCGCCGAAGATATCCACGCTGGTGAGTTTTACCTTGACAGCGTTGTACACTGCCGTACATGCCACAATGACCGAGAACATAAAAATCCAGAGCAGCAGAGAGCGCAGGAAAGTGGTGAAAGAGGTAACCGCCACCAGTGCAGTTCGGAACTGTTCTCCAAAGCCGGCTTCAGGATCGGGGTGTAATGGTATCTCCACATCAATATGGCCGGTCTTGTAACCCACCAGCGCATAGTTGGCTTTCAGATAGCGGCTGTTTTCGCGCAGCCTGAGCAGTGAGTTGAGCGCTCTGCGACTGATAATCCGGGAGTGGTGGGCCCATGGATCAATGTGGAGCCGCGAATATCGCTTAAGTATGTAATAGAATATATGGTAAAGAAACTTTTGTGCTAAGGGCAGTTTCCGCTCGCGTGCGCGCAGGTAAACAACATCCTGGCCTTCGCGGCAGGTATCCCACAATCCGGCTATCAGATCGGGGTTGCCTGCGAAGTCGGATTCAAAAATAACAGTATAGTCGCCGTTTGCCCGGTCGAGGCCGGCCAGTATGGCATTGTCGCGATTGACCGCCGAACTCAGGTTGAGCAGGAAAATCTGTTTGCGCAGTTCCTCGGGGAGTGGTCTGATGATGTTTTCGATAGCCGACAGGTCGCGCTGATTGTTGACCAGTACAATTTCAAAGTCGGAGAACCCGGCCTGCAGGGATTCGTATACACCGGACAGCCACCCGGGCAGCGAGCGTATATCGTTCTGACTGTGCAGAATACCGACTACAGAAATGAACGACTGGCGAATCATACAATCAAACAGTTTCCGGTTCCATATTGGCGTAGAGTTCTTCCATTTCGTCGAGAATACCGAAAAGCACTTCCGGCTCCATCTCGGTGACCAGCCTTGCCCTGAAGGTTTTGACGTGCGGAAGGTCGCGGAAATACGGGGCGTAGTGACGTCTCATTTCGAGTACACCCAGCTTGAGTCCTTTCCAGGCTAGACTGTCGGACAAATGTTGTTTTGCGGCCCTCACCCTTTCGTGAATATCAGGGGGCGGGAGCAGTTCGCCGGTGCGGAAAAAGTGCTTGATTTCCCGGAAAATCCAGGGGTAGCCAATGCTGGCTCTGCCTATCATGATACCATCAGTACCAAAACGGTTGCGGTATTCGAGTGCTTTCTGAGGGCTGTCCACATCACCATTGCCGAAAATGGGGATATGCATGCGCGGGTTATCCTTGACCCGGGCAATCCAGGTCCAGTCAGCCTCTCCCTTGTACATCTGTGCGCGCGTACGCCCGTGAATGGTAAGCGCCTGTATGCCGGCATCCTGGAGCCGTTCTGCCACTTCGATGATATTGATTGTGGAGTCATCCCAGCCCAGCCTGGTTTTGACTGTGACAGGTTTCCCGGTACTTTTCACCACTGATGCGGTCAGTTCGACCATTTTGGGAATATCCCGCAGAAGTCCTGCGCCGGCCATCCGGCATGCCACCTTTGCCACCGGGCAACCGAAGTTGATATCAATGACATCCGGATTTTTGGCTTCGATCATCTCGGCGGCTTCAACCATATTTTCGACCTGTCCGCCGAAGTACTGGATACCGATCGGGCGTTCGTAGTCGAAAATCTCCAGTTTTTTCAGGGAGTTCATGGCATCGTGCACCAGGCCATCGGCGCTGATGAACTCCGTGTAAACCATATCGGCGCCCTGTTCCTTGCAGAGTTTGCGGAAGGGCGGGTCGCTTACATCCTCCATTGGCGCCAGCAGGAGTGGAAACTCTCCTAGATCTACGTCGCCAATTCTGACGTTACCTTTGTTTTTGTCGTTAATTTCCGGCATTGAACACACTGATTGCGGTAAACGGTGCAAAGGTAGCGTTTCCTGCCGTGAATTTGTCGTACCTTTCAGTCGTCAAGACTTCGTATGTCAAGAACCCTTTTTGTGATACTTCTTTTGGCGCAACTGGCTGGTATTGCCGGAGCTCAGGGCATTGTACAACGCCGTACAGACTTTTCCTGTGAAAACTGTCGTCCGGGTGAGGCACTGGTCAGACTGAGTCGGGAAACGGGTATCAATATCGTTTTCAGCGACAGGCTGTTTGAAGGGTGCAGCGCTGCTTCGTGGAATTTCCGGCAGGTACCGGCGGTTGAGGTGCTGGACAGAATCACAGCTTGTGCGCGGGTTAGCTACAGGGTTGTTGGCAACCAGGTCGTATTTTTCAGTTTTGTCGAACGGCACAGCATAAGTGGTTATGTAGAGGATGCTGAAACCGGAGAGCGACTCATCGGTGCCGGATTGCTGCTGCTGAACGGCAGCGCTCACAGGGCAATAACCAACGAATTCGGTTTTTTCAGTTTGAGGGAAGAAGAGGGAGAATACCGGATCCAGGCGAGTTATGTCGGATACAAACCGCTTGTTAAGGACGTCAGCCTGAGGGAGGACAGGAAGCTGCAGATCAGGCTGGAGCCGGATACCCGTCTGCGTGAGGTAGTAATCAGTGCCGGGCAGTCGGGTGATGCACGCGAGCGGAGATCAGGCAGCCCCAGATACCTGAACCTGAAAGAAATGCGCCGGTTGCCCATGCCGGGAGGAGAGGCTGACCTGCTGAGGCAGACTGCACTCCTGCCCGGGGTACAGACGGGTGCCGATGGCATCGGAGGACTTCACATACGCGGAGGAAATGCAGATCAGAATCTGTTCCTGCTCGACGATGTACCGGTTTACAGTCCGAGTCATGCGCTGGGTTTGTTTTCGATATACAATCCCTCAACTGTGAGCAGTGTGAAATTGTGGAAAGGAGATTTTCCTGCCAGATACGGGGGTAGAGCCTCTTCGGTGCTCGATGTGCGCACTCGGGAGGGCAATATGCATGAATACAAAGGCGAACTGAATACCGGACTGTTTGCATCATCTGCGGTTGTGGAAGGGCCACTTGTGGAGGGCAAATCATCATTCCTCCTTGGCGGAAGGATGACTTACTTTGAGCCATGGGTGAATTATTTCAGCAAGAGAGGCAATCTGCTGACTTTTTCGGGTGATGATGTGAGATACAGGTTTTATGACGGGAACATCAGGTTGAATTACACCCTGAGCGACCGTGACCGCGTGTATTTCAGTTATTACCGGGGAGGCGATGTGTTCAAGAACGACTTTGAGCAGTCGTACAACGATCCGAAGGGATTTATCACAGACAAATCCCGTCTGGCCACAGACTGGGGGAATTCCATAGCGGCCTTGCGATGGAATCATTTGCTGCGCGACAACCTCTTTACCAATACGACGGTGAGGTACAGTCGTTTTACCTATCAGAGCCGACTCGGGTTCAGGTCAGACATAGTATATCCGAACGGAAAAACATACGAGTTGGCCAACTACGGACAGCTCTACCGAACGCTGATACGCGACTGGTCGTGGAAGACAGATTTCACCTGGTATGTATCGGCTCCCCTGACCGTTCGCTGGGGTGCATCTTGGACCAGCCACAATTTTCAGCCGGGTGTAATCACGGCAAACTTTTTGCAGCCGGGGCAAACCGGCAGTAACGTTGACTCGCTGGCCAGCATCCTGCTCAACAACGAGAAACTTGGTGCCAGGGAAACAGACGGATACGTTGAAGGAGAGTGGGAATTTGCGAGGCATTTCAGACTGGAGGCAGGACTTAATACATCCTACTTCCAGGTAAGAGATGCTGATTATACTGTTTTTCAGCCCAGATTAAGGATAAACAGAAAAGGAGGCGGTGGCTGGAGCCAGTGGGCCGGATATCACCGAACTGCCCAGTTTTTACACCAGATTGGTACTTTCAACATCAGTCTGCCATTTGAATTATGGGTTCCGAGTACGGCAAAGGCCCCACCCGAACAGGTTGACCAATATTCATTCGGCACGGGCAAACAGGCAGCTGGCTGGAACTGGCAGGCCGAGTTTTACTACAAGTCATTCAACCGTGTGCTTACCTTCATTTCATCGGGGGATGCCCTGTACACGGGCGGGGCGGTAGACGCCAGCGGATGGGAAGACCGAATTGCGTCGGGGACAGGAACGAGCCGGGGTATTGAAATCACAGCAGAGAAGCTGACGGGAAAAACGAGGGGAGGAGTGGTTTACACCCTGTCGAGGAGCGACAGATTGTTTCCGGACCTGAATTCGGGGCGACCGTTCCCGTACCGGTTTGACCGGCTGCACGATCTGAAGATAACGCTGAGACAGGAGTTGACCGACTGGCTGGAGGCGGATGTCATCTGGGGCTTTGCGACCGGAAATCCGATCACGCTGACCGGCGTAAAATTCAGTCATGAATCGGTGGAGGGAGAAGTACAGCGGGAAGTGTTCTTTTACACGGAAGTAAATGGCTACAGATTACCGGTTTACCACCGGCTTGATCTGGCATTCAATGCCCGCTGGGGCCACGGGAATGTTAAACACGCTCTTCAACTGGGCACCTATAATACTTATAACCGGGCAAATCCGTTTTATTTGTACATTGATGCAGGAAGTAGTGTGAAAGGTAAGGCAATTCAGTTTACTTTGCTGCCGCTATTGCCTGTGTTCAGGTATGAGATAAAATTCTGACAGAAATGAAAAGGCATTCCTGCTTGTTTGTTTTGGCCACACTTCTTGCGTGCGGATGCGCGCGGGAGGTAGTCATTGACTTGCCGGAAGAGGAGCCTAAAGTGGTGGCAATCTGCCATTTTACGGAGGGGGAGCATTTCAAAGTCAATATTTCGCTGAGTCAGGAGGTAAACGATGGTTCAGACCCCGAGTTTCCCGGAGAAGTTGATGTCACACTGTCTGTTAACGGCCAGTTTTACGATGCTTTATACAGAGAAATGGGGGTGGGCAACACGTACTACTGGAAGAGCCACAAAGCCAAAATACCCAGAGAGGGAATCAGATACAATCTGGATGTCAGGGTGCCGGGCTATCCCGTGGCAGAGGCTGGCAGCAGTATCCCGAGACATTACGGCATCAGACCTTTCCAGATATTGACTTCTGACCTGCAAGTATCCGAGATAGGCAACGGAATGAATGAATTGAGGATACCGATTGAGCTCAAACTCGATGAATTGCCGGATCACGGCAGGTATTTTGCTTTCTTCCTGAATCACGATATGCAGGTGTATGAGTCGTTGAGCCCTCCTGTGACGGATTACACCAAAGAGCAGGTACCCACCAACTTCCTGTCTGACGGACGTACAATTTCCCTCCTGCACAATATACCCGAGCCAGTGGTGCTGGTTAATGAAAATTACTGGGACGACAACCGCAAGTCGTTATTCCTGACGGCACGGATACCCTATGATCCGGATACTGAACGGCCAAAGAAGCTTTATATAAGCTGGCGCACCCTTTCCGAGGAGTTTTATCGCTACCATCTGTCACTTTCACGGCAGGGCGGCAATCTTCCCTTGTCGGATCCCGATGCTGTATTCAATAATGTAGAGGGAGGTCTTGGAAATTTTTCAGGATATTCGATAGCTATTGACACAATAGCAATTCCTGGTTTTTAAAATCGGAATTTTGTCCTACATTTGGGCCACTTTTTCATAATTGTTCAACAAACACCCCGAGAGGGGAGTCAATACCTAACAAATGAGCAAAATTACTGTTGTTGGCGCCGGGAATGTAGGTGCCACCTGCGCGAACGTTCTGGCACACGAAGACATTGTCAATGAGGTGGTGTTAATTGATATTCAGGGCAACATGGCCAAAGGCAAGGCACTTGACATGTGGCAGCAGGCTCCTGTTGACGGATATTCCACCAGGGTTTCAGGAGGTGACGATTATGCACTTACTGCAGGTTCCGACATTGTCATCATCACAGCGGGTATTCCGAGAAAACCGGGTATGAGCCGCGATGACCTGATTTCCACCAATGCCAAAATCGTGGTGTCTGTTACCCAGAACATCCTCAAGTATACCAAAAATCCGATTATCATCGTGGTTTCCAATCCCCTCGATGTCATGACATACGCTGTATGGAAGGCATCCGGTTTGTCTGACAAGCGCGTTATCGGCATGGCTGGCGTACTGGATACTGCGCGTTACCGGGCTTTCCTTGCGGAGGAGCTGGACGTTTCTCCAAAGGATATTCAGGCTATGCTGATGGGTGGCCACGGAGATACCATGGTACCCCTGCCTCGCTATACCACCGTAAGCGGAATACCTGTCACCGAGATGATCAAAAAAGATCGTCTGGATGCAATCATTGAACGCACCAAGGTAGGCGGTGGAGAGCTTGTGAACCTGATGGGCACTTCCGCATGGTATGCCCCCGGAGCTGCTGCTGCACAGATGGCCATCTCCATCATGAGAGACGAGAAGAGAATATACCCGAGCTGTTTTCGCATGAACGGACAGTACAAGCTCAGAGATATTTTTGTTGGCGCTCCCGTGAAACTCGGCAAGAAAGGCGTACAGGAGGTCATCAAACTCCGCCTGAAAAAAGATGAGCTGGAGCTTCTGCACAAGTCGGCCGCTGCTGTCAAGGAAGTGGTTGACGTGCTCGACGGAATGAATCTTGCATGATTTGTCCGGCTGTTCGGGCAGCACCCTGAAAGGACTGCCCGGACAGCCGGCTTAATTTAATATCATAAACTTCATGTACTTAAACCAGACGCTTTGGTCTTCGATGATCACTGCCAATGGCGGAGAAGACCTTTACTCTATAGCGGAAAAGCAGCCAGTTTTGCTCGTTTTTCTCAGGTTCTTCGGCTGTTCTTTTTGCCGGGAGGCTATCAGCGACATCTCGAAGAGAAGATCCCAGTTCGAAAACCAGGGTTTCAGGGTAGTTTTCGTGCACATGGCGGAGAATACCGAAACTGCCGAAAAGTTTTTCAGGAAATACAGGCTTTTCCCTGTTGACCACATCAAAGATCCCGAGAAGAACTTCTACAGGGCCTTCGGTCTCGGTCAGACAACTACCGCGCAGTTGCTGACTTTCATGAACTGGATGCGCGGATTTCAGGCTGCGGTCATCGAGGGGCACGGCGGCTCCCCGCTGCTGAACAATGCCGATCTGGGCGATGGCCTTCAGATGCCCGGAGTCTTCGTCTTGCATAAAGGTGAAATAAAGCGATCCTACATTCACCGGAACGCATACGATCGCCCCGATTATGAGGAAATCTGTCAGTTGTGACCTGAAATCTGCTGACTTTCATCAGATTCTCTGAACGATTCACGAATTTGGTTGTTTTCCTGTAATTCTGTATTTAAAAAGTTCTGAATGGTTATGCCTCTCTGGTTAACTTACACACTTGTTACGCTGGCGGCCTACGTCGGCATGGAATTTATGGCCTGGTTTACCCACAAATTCGTCATGCACGGTTTCCTCTGGAACTGGCACGCCGACCATCACCAGCCCAAGCATGAGAAGGACGGATTTTTTGAGAAAAATGACCGTTTCTTCCTCGTTTTCGCTATTCCATCCATGATTTGCTACATGACAGGTGGCCTCACCGAGCATTTCTGGGTGCTGTTCATTGGTGTGGGAATCTCCCTGTATGGTCTGACCTACTTTCTTATCCACGACGTCTATATACACCGGCGTTTCAGCTGGTTCCGTCAGCTGGATGGCAAGTATTCACGCGCAATTCTCCGTGCTCACGGCACACATCACTCGAAGAGAACCAAAGAAGACGGTGAGTCATTCGGTTTGCTGGTTGTCCACCCAAAGTTCTTCAAGTCCCGTCAGCGTCAGGAGGAAGACCGGCTCCTGAAAAACAATGTCGAGTGAGGTTATATATAAGGAAGGCGGATATTCCATCCACCGCAGAAACGGTCTGACCGACGAGGCCAGATACGTACTGGAGCATGCTCCTCTGGGAACAGAAGGAGTCGTCTATGAGCACCTGAACAGGGATGAGCATATCGAACATTTGCACAACCCTGTACTACTCTCCATTCAGGAAGGCGATAAAATACTGGGTACTGCTGTGTTCTGTCAGACAGAAACAAGCGTTGGGCCCCGTACATATAACTCGTATTACGTCAGGTATTTTGCGGCTTCCGGAGAAATCAGAGGAAAAGGCATTATGAAGCACTTTTCCGGTAAAACAATGGAAGCAATTCGTCTGGGCGAGCAGCTAAAAACCATTTATTTTGCTTCTGTAGAAAGGAAAAATCATCGTTCCTTCAAGGTGGTGAGTGGCGCTGGCTACGAAAACCTGGGTGTCATGTGCACCAATGGATTCAGCCGCTTTTTTCCCGGAAAATCGCCTTCAATCGAGAGAGTGACAACGGCGCAGCAACGCGATGAAGTACTTGCCCTGCTCCGGGAACAGTACCGTGAACATGCACTCGTACACTTCAACTCGATATTTCTGCACGACGACTACTATGTTATCCGCCATGAGGGTAAAATTGTGGCAGGTTGTCAGTTTCACCGGGTGAAGTGGGCAGTAAGAAGAATGCCGGGGCTCACAGGCAAGCTGATTGTAAGGCTGACACCATATATACCCCTGCTCAATCGCCTTTTCAACCCGGCATCCTTCGAGTTTCTCGGATTTGAGGGTATTTACTCCAGGCCCGGCTATGAAACTCGCCTGCAAGAATTGTTTGAGGGATTACTCTGGCAGGAAAAAAGATACTCGGCCATGTACTGGATGGCGGAGAATTGTCCGGTCAGACAGCGGATTCAGTCGGTCATTCGTCCAGGACTGCTCCACTCCTTTGTACAGGACGCCCACACCTTTATCATGGCATCAGCAACCGGGCTTTCAGCGGAGGAAATGGCTGATTTAAGAATAAGGCCGCTGTTCGCCTCTGCATTTGACTATACATAAATTATCTTTGAGTTTTTATCTGATTTAATATGATCAAGGATCCGAACCAGTTGGCCTCGTTACAGGCAAAAGCACAGCAATACAGAGAGGCCCTGCAGAATACAGCCCGTTATCGCATGATATGGCAGGAGGGTGTGAAGGCCAATCTTCTTTCCTGGTTAAAAGAGCTCGCACAGAGCTGTAATATCACAGTCGAAATTGAGGAGAGAATGGAGGTCGAAGGACTCGAGTCTGTTATATTCTCGCTGGGTCTTGAGCCGAGTGGCCTCAAGGAGATACTGGAAGGCAACAACCGCCGCGATCTGATGAGGCAGAACGGCTCCCTGATCTACCAGCAATTATTCAACGGCAAAATAATGGCCCTGATTAACCTTCCGTATATTGAGAAGTACGGACAACCACAGGAGCCAAGGTCTGTAGCCATCTTCAGACCCGACGAAATTACGGAAGAGCAGATTGCAGCCCATCTGGGCGAGTTTCTGGGTGACCTGACTATGTGGGAGAGTTACGACGACGATGCCATGCAGCCGGCAACCCGGATAGGCTTCAAGGCTGAGTAGGCAAGAGGATTCCGGGCATGCCCTCAGTACCTTAGCCCCCAGAACCAGGGTATCTCCTCTTTCTTCTTTTCCTGAACGTACTTCCATACGATATCTGTGTAGTCAGCCTCTTTTATTCTCTTCCCCTTTATTTTTTTGGGAATCGAGGCCTCATCGGGTGTGAGTGCCCTCATATCCATCTTGTCGGCGGTAATTACCAGGGCTCCTTCGTTGATTTCCACTTCAAGGATGAGTCCGGGCAACCCGCAAAAGCGTTCAGGTCCGCCACTGTGCGGCAGATCAAGAGCGAACCAGGCGATAATGTTCTGGTCCTTGATGGTATCAGTCCAGGATGCATTCATACAGAGATGACCGGCTACCTCCTTGAGGTCATTAAGGATTTTCCAGTCCTGACAGTGCAGAGAATCTTCGACGACATAAACAGTACCGAGCTGTTCGATTTGATCGAGCGTTGAGCCTGTATTAAAGTTTCTTCTGATTGCATAGGCAGACCGTCTCCAGGCATACGATGATTCATCGTCCTGTGCGGTTTCATCGGAGTTTCGATAGAAACTTGTTTCGGGTGTAATGAAGAGCTCGCCGTATTCCTTCCACTCCGACCTGCTACCTCCCCACATATAGGCATCTCTTTCCTTTCTTTGCTGACTGATGTAGTCGAGTGCAGCCATTTTTTTCGACCAGTCATGGGCAATCAGGTACCTGATTTTACCCTCCGGCACCACGGGTGCATTCTGGGCTTCGGTTTTTCCGGCACAGATAGATAGAACGAAAAGCGGTAGCAGCAGCAGTAATTTTTGCATGAAACAGGTTTGGAATGATAATGAGCAATAGAAACGCAGGCTGAGCCCTCAGAGTACACCGGCTGAATAATTTATCGTATCTGACCTGATCAATCAGTTCCCGAAGGGCCATTTTTGAATTTCCAGTGCCGCCTCCAGGTGCTCTTTCGAGCCTTTCAGTATTTTTGGAAAAAAGTCAATGCCGGTATATTCTTCTGCCTGATCAACCGTACAGGCATAGTCAGGGAGTTCGCCGGACCCCTGTTCATTGGGTAATACAAAGGCAATGATCTGTTCCTGATCTGGAGCGAAAACAATCTTGTAGAATGCGGCGGGTACAGTCACTTTGTTTTCCCCGATTTGTTTCCTGCCGGCAGACAGGACAGGTCCCGTTACCACATAAATTTTTTTGAATTTACGCGCCCAGTCGCGGGTTTTTTCTTCCAGTTGTCGCCATATACCCATGTTGAAAGCCCGGGCCTGAGGGCTGACATTGCTCATCATGAATGTTTCGTCAATAGCGCGGTCATCGAATGCCATGTCAGCTGCGGGGCACAGGTGTCCCTTGTCGTACCCGCTTCCCGTATAATCACGCGGAGTGGCTGAGCCCGAGCTTACATCCGGGTCGGGTCGGAACGTATTGGGACGTTCAGCGTGGTTATTGTTCAGCCGATCTATATTCAGTTCGTAAGCGACCCATTCAGCCTGTTCGTGATTTTCGTTGTAAGCCAGCGAGAACCAGTGGTGATGGATAATCTCTCCGTTTGATTTTGGCAGGATATTGTCGGATACCCTGGCATCTTCTGAAGACCGGGTTACAGGCGCTGAATCCGGTTTGCCGGAAGACTTTTCCGGAGATCCGAATAACTGGAAGAGCCAGAACAGCAGTCCTGCTATACCGGCAAAAAGGCCTGATTTGAATAAAAATTCGCCATTCATGATCAAAAAAGGCTGTCAAGCGTCGTTTTTGGCAGCAGGCCACCCCAGCATTCTGGATGTGATGATAGGAACAAAGAAGAAAGATGCAGTGATGATACTGACAATCAGGTCGGCTATTTCACTGTCCAGGGCTTTTGCCCAGGGCTGGTCGTGAAAAAAGTGGGTAACAAGAGACATTGACAACTTGACTCCGAGCACGCCGATTACGAGAAAGGCGCTTTTCTCCAGGAAAGGGTACTTCTCCAGCAGTTTGACAAACCACTGGGCCACAAAACGCATGGCCAGAATTCCGATAAATACACCGGTACAGATCAGGTAGATATTGTCGGTGAAAGCGACGGCTGCGAAAACATTGTCGAGGGAGAAGGCCAGGTCCATCACTTCCACAGAAATGACAGTTGCCCAGAACGGACCAACCAGTCCGCGTGTAATCCGGAAATACCAGCGATTGTCCTTTTGCAGCAAGTCGTCACTTTCTGTTTTTGTGGATTCACCCTTGAAGTAGGACCATGTCAGATAGAGGAGATAGAAACCGCCCAGCGGTTTAAGCCACCAGATTTTGATGAGCCATGCGGCGAAAATGAGGCACAGTCCTCTGAAGACGTAAGCTCCTATGATGCCATACCGGAGTGCTACCTGGCGTTGCTCTTTTGGCAAATCCAGCACCATGGTAGCGAGAACAGCGGCATTATCAACAGAAAGCAGGCTTTCTATCAGAATCAGGTTGAATATGATGAGTGCCGACTTCTCCCAGTCGGTACCAAGCATTTGTTGGAGAAATTCGATCATGGCGAATTGTTGCGGTCATTCAGGATTTATAGAAACAGCTGGCAGGCTCGAAAGTTGACAACGAGGGGGTTTCATGCGACCAACGGTTAAAAACAGACCAATAATGTCTGATAACGCTCGTCAGAAGTATGATGTAGAATTACTGTTCAGCTTCGCGGAGCATGGAGTCCGAGTCGCGGAGCAGCATTTCGAGTTTCTGTCGGATCAGCTCCCTTCTGCGGGTTCTCTCAGCCTCCTCAGCCTGCGGGTTCTTTTCTTTTTTCGCGGAAGATCTGGTCTGGGCAGGGGGCGTTACCGACTTTTCGAGTTGTTCGATGGCGTCGAGTTCAGATTGCAGGGCTGATTTGCGGGCTTCCAGTTCATCGAGGCGCTGAATAATTTTCCCGTCAACGTGTTGCGTATGCTGTCTGACAGTTTTGTACGTGTCGCCCAGTTGTTCAAGGGCGCGATCATATTTACCGGCATCGAATTTGGCTTTTTCCGATACAACTATTTCGGAAACAGACTCAACAACACCGCGCAACTGCCCAAATACCTTCCTGGACTGCTCCTGTTCTTCATCGGTGCCCCAGAAATAGTTGTAAACAAGAATGGCGGCCAGAGCCATCAGTGCGACTTTGAAGAGAGAACGGAACATGATTCTTTAAATTAATTTAAAGTGTAAAGGTATATCATTATACGTAACTTCGCCACTTCTTTGGCAACAAACCGGTAGGCAGTCAGATATGTCACTTTTAGGCACGATAATTCGGAGGGGCGCCAAACTTGGCGCATTGGTTGATACGCCGCGTCAGTCTCCGCTGGAGTTGCAGTCTCAGCAGTTGGTGGATTTGCTGAAAGAGGCCAGGTACACGGCATTCGGACTTGAATATAATTTTCAGGATCTGATGATGGCTGATGATCCGGTACAGGCTTTCAAAAAGGTGGTTCCTGCCACCGATTACAATGGTATTTACGAGCGGTGGTGGTCCAAATCACATCTGGAAGACGCGCCCGATGTGTGCTGGCCCGGAGTAACACCTTATTATGCACTGTCGAGTGGCACCAGTCAGGCATCCTCAAAGTACATCCCTGTAACAGAAGATTTACTGAGGGGAATGAAGAAGGCAACGCGCAGGTTATTCTTCGATCTGACCAATTTCGGGATACCCTCCAACAATTACACCCGGCAGGTCATGGTCATCGGCTCCACAACACAGTTACAGCGGCAGGGTAATCACTGGCAAGGCGATCTTTCAGGCATTCTGGGCCTGAATCGTCCTTTTGTCATGGAGCGGTTTTACCGGCCGGGTCGTCATATTTCCGATATTCCGGAGTGGGGAGAGCGTATTGAAAAAATAGCCGATGAGGCGCCCGGATGGGATGTGGCCATAGCCGTGAGCAATCCGATGTGGCTGCAGCTGGTACTGGAACGAATTATAGAAAAGCACAAACTGAGTCATATCCACGAGATATGGCCTCATTATTCGCTCACATTGCACGGTGGCGTCATGCTTGCCCCATATATCCCTTCCATCAATGGTTTGCTGGGCCGGGAAATGAAGTATGTGGATAATTATAATGCTTCAGAGGGCTTTTTTGCTTATCAGCAACATCCCGGCAACCCCTCGATGAAACTGATTGCTGATTGCGGTATTTTCTTTGAGTTTGTACCCTTTGACGAGGATAACTTTGATGAAAACGGCGATTTGAAGAGCGACCAGCCCCGGACGCTCCAGCTGGATGAAATCAGGGAGGGCGTTCACTACGCACTGCTGATCAGTTCGGCAGCCGGCGCGTGGAGATACCTGCTTGGGGATACGATTCAGTTTACCAATGTGGAAAATACCGAGTTGCGTATTACGGGGCGCACCAAACACTTCCTGTCGGCGTGTGGTGAGCATGTATCTGTTGACAACCTGACAGCAGCGGTGAAAGCTGTTGACGAACAGTTGAATGCCGGAGTGGGAGAGTTTGCTGTATCGGCCGTTCGGGAGGGATCTTACTGGGCGCATCACTGGTACGTGTCGCTTGAAAACAAATCGGTTACTCCGGAGGAGTTTATCCGGGTGGCCGACGCGGAGTTGTGCCGCCTGAACGACGATTATGCCGTAGAGCGGCGATATGCCCTCAGGAATGTGCGTGCCACTTTTTTACCGAACGAACTTTTTATTGACTGGCTGTCGAATCGGGGAAAGATGAACGGTCAGGCCAAAATACCCCGGGTTATGAAGGGTACTCAACTGGAAGATTTTGAGCGCTTTATATCAAACCATCCGGCACATTGATTGTATGTCAGAACTGTTTCAGGCCTTCGTGGCCAAATTCCCGCCCGTTTCCATGCCCATTACACTGGGTGAAGACTCACATCATGTTTTCGGAACCGAGAATGAACCTCTTTCCGACAAACTGATACAGGCATTCATACTTCCGCTGGAAGAGGCTGATCCGGATGAGTTTACGGAATACGTGCCCTGCTTTGCGATAGACAACACAGAAACCTTTGTTGCCGTAGTGTGGTGGAAAGCCGCCCTGATGAATTATGAGTATGTATTGTCAACGTACACCCTGAAGGGCGATATTATTTCCAGAGAAATAATCGCCAGAACAGCGGTATATGACGACAAGGTTCATCGTTCGGTGGCCATGATTAACGAGGAATACGAGATTACAATTGCAGAGGGTGACTCGCCCGACGGAGACCAGTACTTCGATCCGACCAGCTCCAGAACGAAATTCATGGAAATCCTGGTGAACGGCGTCATCGTCCCGGGCTAGGAACGTGCCGTCGTCGCGGCCGGCCGTTAATTCCACTTGAGGGTCATAACCATCCGGTCGAGATCCTCTCTTACAAAAGCTGCCACCGGCGCGAGCGAGTCGGGACGCGCCTCTGTATTGAAATACAGGGCACCCCTGACAAAATGCTTCACCGAATCGGTCAGAAAGAACTGATAGGTGGAGGCTGCCGGACCTTCCACATTGAAGACTACGCCATATACTTTGTCCTCCGGTCGGTCCACCTGAAACTCCTCGATATAGCTGGCCTTCACATTGTGCTTGTTGGTCATTTCGAACGCGTCCCTGACCAGTTCATCGAAGCCGGCCCTGTCCTTTACAGGGTAGTAGCTGCAGTAAATTCTCGCATTCAGCTGCCTGATATCAATATTAAACCAGCAATCGCTCTTCGCTTTTTCATTAAAGAACGTGGTATCGTGTTCGATGGTGGCATAAACGGGCTGGTCGAAAGTGAACTGACAGTAGCTTTCATCAAAAGGTTTGTATGCCTTTTCCGGATAGACAACCCTTGGGTAGGCTCTTTTTTTGGGTACAGGCGTGAAATCGTCGCATCCAGACGCGAGGATGGACAGGAGTATGAAAGCGGTCAGGTAGCTCGGATATCGCATTGCAGGATTGATTGTTTTTGCAAAGGTCGGAAAAAACGCGATTACCGGAAATCACTGAAGAAATACAAAGCCGATTCCGAACGACCACCACAGTTTCCCGTGGTATTCCCATTCATTTCCTATTTCACTGGCGTAATCCTTGCCAATCATCAGGCCCAGGCTGTACTGTTCCAGCTGAATGACCAGACCAGTGCTCCAGGTGAGTCCCGGTATCACCTCGGCATCTGTGGAGCGGTCAACGGTGGTGGTATTGTTACCTACATTGATGAAGGTCAGTCCGGCAGTGGCAGGTACCGTAACGGAACACCTTCCTTCATTGAGATGCATCGTACATCCGACATAGCCACCGAGTGTGACATCGGTAGTGAGCCTGAACGTGTGTCTGTCGCAGTCCTCCCTGATTTTGAACGGCAGCGTTATTTGTCCGCCGGTAAAGCTGGCATGGGTGCGAAGCCATCCTTTTTCAGCGGTTTTGGTGGCAGTTTTAGTGTTCACCGTTGATGAATCAGGCTGAGCCTGGGTGATGCCTGAACTCAGGGCAACGAGGCTGGCTACGGAAAGAAACAGGGCGGAAATCTGCATGAATTAAAAGTTGGATGAAGTAGATTTCCTGCATAGGCTGGCATCAGAAACGGAGTGTCAGAGAGATATATTAAACAGATACCGGATTTGTTTCCGGTGTGCAACTCAAAATAAACGCTGTATTGTACTTATATTTTGAAGTATGTAATTTTTAATTCAATGCACCTTTTGAATCGGAGGCTCCGACCTTGTCTGGTAAACACAGCAGACCGGGTATCGGCCTGCTGTTCATGTGAATGTTAATCCTGACAAGTTTGTCAGAATTTGTCGGACTGGATTTTTGGGACTAAATTTGTGCACATCTGTTGCTGTATAGCGGTCAGTGCTACTGCTGCCGATTTAGTTAACAAAATTTGATTAATACTCCTTTCATGCTGCGATTTTGTGGATTATTTAATCTTTTTGCTGTTTTATGGCTTTTGAATCCGGTGTTGCTGCCAGCTCAGCGGCACAATGCAGTAAACCCCTGGCAGTTCACCTACCTGACCAAAGCCGACGGGCTCGCCTCATCGAACGTAGTGGATATGGTACAGGATTCACTGGGATTCTGGTGGTTTGCCACCGACAATGGATTACAGCGGTTCGACGGGAAAAAATTTGTTACCTATCATCATTCCCCGGAGGATCCTTTGTCTGTGCCGGCAGACAATATTTCGGCACTGCACATTGATCAGGAAAACAGGCTCTGGCTGGCTACAACGGCTGGAATTAGCAGATACAGCAAAAAAACAGGCAGTTTTATCCCTGTTACGACTGAAAGAGGCCCTGTGAAGGTTGGCGCCACCTCGGTTTTCATGCGTGACTCGCGCGGCGAACTCTGGTTTTGCACATCCCGGCAGGGTGGACTTTTCCGCTATGATACAAAGGCCGACAGATGGATTCCGATGGGGGTATATGAGTACACTACCACAACCGGTAAATTATGAGAGGATCGCCTGACCGGAAATATATGGTTCGTCACTGTCAGCGGAATGGGTTATTA
>CAIYFY010000156.1 GCA_903925535.1 uncultured Bacteroidota bacterium
ATACGCGATTTATCGCGTATCCCCAATCGGGACGCAACGTAGATACGCGATTTATCGCGTATCCCCAATCGGGACGCAACGTAGATACGCGATTTATCGCGTATCCCCAATCGGGACGCAACGTAGATACGCGATTTATCGCGTATCAGCCAATCGCAACGCAACGTAGATACGCGATTTATCGCGTATCAGCCAATCGCAACGCACCGTAGATACGCGATTTATCGCGTATCAGCCAAATCGCAGCGCAACGTAGATACGCGATTTATCGCGTATCAGCGATTTATCGCGTATCCCCAAATCGCAGCGCACCGTCAATACGCGATTTATCGCGTATCAGCAGCGCAACAACACAATACCCGGCCAATCCCGTTGATATAGCGTTTTATATCGTGGTAACGCCATTTGTTATTCCCAATAAACCGCGTTTCATGTTATCGCAATGGTTTATATTGTCCCGATTGCGCCTGTCGTGGCGTCGTGGCGCCTGGTGTAAGACGCGATAAATCGCGTCTTACTACGGTTCACTGTCGGCTTGATTATTATCGGGCAGTAAGACGCGATAAATCGCGTCTCTACGGTTCACGGTCGGCCTGATCATTTTCGGGCAGGTCAAAATTTGCTGAAATGCTTTTTTTAGCCCTTTCCAGATAATCGGCAGGTGTAAAACCGGTGGCCATTTTGAAATTGCGGTGGAAAGACTGGCGACTTCCGAAACCGGATTGCAACATGACGTCATTGACAGGAATATCCTGGCTGGAAGCGAGTAACCGGCGTGCTTCGTTGATACGGAATCTGTTGACAAGGGTAGAGAAGTTGGTATTCCCTGCTTTTTTGATCGCCATTGAAATGTAGCGGGGAGATCTGTTCATGGTTTCACCCAGTGACTGAATTGACAGGGTCGGATCCAGATAGATTTTCTGACTTTTGAACCTTTCCAGAATTGTGCTGTAGAGATTGATCATGCTGATGTTATCATCGTCAACCTCTTCATCGCCGTCTGTGTTTTCATTCACAAACGTTTCAAAATGAGCCGGGTAGGCAGGTGAACTATTGGCAATTTCCAGGTTCATCCTGTACATTGTTTTCATGGCCTGCCTGATTCGCAGGTACTGCATAACAATGATAACTATGGCAAGAATGGCTGCCAGCAAAGCGACAAGCGTGAAGTTCAGCTGCCTGTTTTTGATTATGATTCCTTCCTGAAGCAGATTTTTCTGCTCGGATATTTTTTTCACCTCGTGGATAGTCTGAAACTCGGCATTGATGATTCGAGCATTTTCGCGCGCCGATTCGTCGTAGAGCTGCTTGTAATTCTCCAGTATTTTTTTGACTTCCCCAAAGTTCCCGGATCGAACCTGCAGCAGCAACTCCGTTTCTTTCAGATCTCTGAGAATATCAGATCTGCCTGATACACGAGCAAGCTGTTCTGATTTTTCTATGTATTCCCGGGCATTCTGAAGGTTTCCTCCTGCCTCGATTTCACATTGGGCGAGGAGCCGGTATGCTATGGCCTGATGTTCAGTTGCTCCGGTTTTTTCGGCAAGTTCTATGTTGTCCTCCAGCAGCCTGATACTTTCAGCAAACCTTTTCTGATAAATAAACAGCTCAGCCAGGTTATTGGTATTGATCAGTATATAGTACGAATCTGGGCTTTCGAGCCGACGGTACAGGTCGAGCGCCTGAATGAGGGCACTTTCAGCTTTTTTTACCTGGGCGGGGAAGCAGCATGTAGCAATATTCTGAAGCACATTGGCCATCCGGAGCGTATCGCGCTTTTCACGATGCCAGGTGTAAAGTTTCTCCATAATAGCGACTGCATTGTCATCATCTTTCAGTTTATGATTCAGGATGCCGATATTCAGCCAGGTGTCGGCAATTAGCACGGAGTCGTTTTTACCTTCGGCAAGGTTCAACAGAGTCTGATAAGTTTCCGACGCCTCTTTGAATCTGAACTGTTTTTCAAAGATAACTGCCGAGTTCAGAAGACAACCCATATACAGTTTGGGAAAAACCATACCTCTTTTGTAATAATAATATGCCTTGTCATAATAGTCGAGTGCAAGGTTCAGCTTGCCCTGATAGAGCCCGCTGTGACCGAGCAGGGCATAGTTCAGAAGCAACATGGAATCGCTTCCTGGCGGTTGGTTATCAATGATTTCCTGTAAAATGACTCCGAGCACCGAATCGGCCTTCGCAGCCTGTTCGGGAAGCATATTCGGGATTTCCCGAAGTCTCGACATGTAGCTGTTCTGCCCATGAGCCAGCGAGCACACCATCAGCGCGATCAATACGACCACAAATCTGCAGTTTCTCATAGTACGATAAAGTTACTGGATATTTTTGTCCTTTTAAAAGGACGCGCATTTCCCCGAATTCAAACCCGGCTGAAATGACTGGTGAAATTGGTCAATATGATTATCGTGTTTTGATACGAAAAAAATCGTCTGACTGATCGTCATTACCCATTTTTTCTGGTGCGAAAGTCGGAACTTTTGTGCCAGAAACTGCTATTTTTTTTAAAATTTTTGTAATTTTTTACCCAAATAAGGCGCTTTTCACCGAAATTTTAAGCCCCCAGTCAGCACAAAAAAAGAGACATCCTTCAGGTGCCCGGTCAGAAAAATCTGCCGTGTTACTTAAAAGATGTCTCATTATGACCGACAGGCCAGTTGCAGTCGGGATAATCTGCCTGATGGCAGCCTCGCTCCTTTATTAAAAGCAGGTCAACCTGTTCAACCACAGGCAGGCCCTACCTCCGGTTTACGACAACCGTGTGCTTTCCGGTTTTGGTACCAAATGGTGTTTTCAGACGATAACAGTAAACGCCGGGACTGCATTGCAGGTTAAACTGCTCCTGATTCATGCCAGCGGTATAATCGCGTTTCTGTGACAACACTACTCCTCCACTCATGTCGCTGATTATCCATTCGGCCACACAGTCCTCCGGAATGGAGAAGTCTATTGAGAAACGACCATCAGAGGGATTGGGAGTATTTGGATACAAAACAAAATCCACCGTCGAACCGACTTCCCGGTAATGATTCTCAGTCGGCGGAAAGGAAAATGTATTGGTGCCAGCTACAAAAATCCAAACAGCACCCTGGTTGGATGCATCAGTAGGGCCACCAAGTATAGCTGTAGTTCCGACAGAACAAAGAGCTATTGAACTTCCCTGTTTGGCACTGCCGGTTGCATTACTACCAGTCAGTTTGGCATTTTGCTGTGCCCAGGTGCTACCTGTGCGTTTGTATATCCACATTGCACCAGCATTGGATGCGTCAGCAAATCCACCGCATACAGCTGTATTACCATCTGCACTGATTGCAACTGAGCCTCCCTGACGGGACGAACCGATACCACCTGTACCTGTGAGTTTACCTCCCTGCTGTGACCATGCAGAGCCACTGCGGGTGAATATCCATGTGGCACCTGCAAGAGCCCCATCGTTTGGTCCGCCTGTGATAACGGTAGTTCCGTCAGCATTGATTGCGACCGAATATCCCTGATAAGAGGAGGGGCTGCCACCAGTGCCTGTGAGTTTGCTGCCTTGCTGTGTCCAGGTATTTCCTGCACGATTGAAAACCCAGAAAGCACCCTGTCTGGTATTATCATTATAGCCACCAGCCACCAGATATTGTCCATCAGAACTGAGGGCTACGGAACATCCCTGGCGGGCCGCGCCCACAGCACCTGTT
The DNA here is from genome assembly GCA_903925535.1 of uncultured Bacteroidota bacterium. Classification (GTDB taxonomy): domain Bacteria; phylum Bacteroidota; class Bacteroidia; order Chitinophagales; family Saprospiraceae; genus M3007. The sequence goes on from CAIYFY010000156.1 coordinate 3,699, forward strand.
CCTGCAAGTTTAGCTCCCTGCTGGCTCCAGACACCTCCGAAACGTGTAAAAATCCAGGTAGCACCCTTGTATGAATTATCGGCGATACCGCCAACTGCAATCGTATTGCCATCTGCACTCATACTGACAGATGACCCCAGTTGTGCAAAGCCCACGTTACCGATGCCTTTCAGCTTGTCTCCCTGCTGAGCCCAGCTGATACCTGTACGAGTGAATATCCAGACAGCACCATTTGAAAGGTTGTCAAGATTGCCACCGATAGCTACTGTATTGCCATCTGCACTGATTGCAACTGAATAGCCTTGTTTCGCTGCACCTGTTGCGCCCGTTCCGACCAGTTTGGCTCCCTGCTGAGTCCAGGTATTGCCCGAACGTACAAAAATCCAGGCGCCACCACAATTGGAATTATCATTGGGCGCACCAACGACAGCGGTATTTCCATCTGCACTCACAGCAACAGACTGACCCTGCAAAGATACAGGTGTAGATCCGGCACCGGTCTTTTTGGTTCCCTGCTGTATCTGCGGAATCGGGGTGCCGGATACTGTAAATGAGCCTGTTGAAGTAGCCGAGCCGGAATTGGTAGTAACCACAATCTTTCCGGTGACAGTGGAAGGCATGAGGAAAACAAGCACCGAGTTGGAAGTGTTAGACAGTACCATTTGGGGCTTGCCACCAATTGTGACCGATGAAACACTCGTCAAATTGCTGCCCGTCACAGTTATCATAGTTCCCGGAGCACCACTGGACGGACTGAAGGAGGTTATGCCGGGGACACTGGTTGATATCTCTGCGGTCCCGCACTCTGCAGTAACACTACCGTTCAGGATAACGCCACTAAATGGCATGTTGACGCTGATTTGAGTAGTACTCTCTACTGTAAAGGCAGGACAATTTACACCATTGAGTTTAACCCTGGATGTACCTGTGAAGTTTGTACCTGTAATTGTCAGCAAAGAACCGATGGTACCGACAATCGGAGCTATACCGGAAATGGAAGGCACACCAGTAACATCAATGGAGGTGTCTGCACTGGATGAACAGGAAGTGGAATTCGTTACAGTTACCGTATATGTGGTGGTTTGAAAAGGTGAAACTACAATCGTCATGGTTGTTTCACCTGTACTCCAAAGATATGATGACGCGGAAGAGGCTGTAAGCAAAGCCGATTCACCAATACAAGTTGTTGTACCGCCACTGATGGACGCAACAGGCAGCGTGTTCACCGTCACCGTGGCAGTCTCGCTGTCGGTGCAACCATTGCCGTCGGTTACCGTAACAGTATATGTTGTTGTGACGGAAGGAGATACCGTAATCCCCGGGGCGCTGCCCAGACCGCCGGACCATGCGTACGTGCCCGCGCCAGAGGCGGTCAGCGTCGTGCCGGAGCTATTGCAAACAGTTGTGGTACCGCTGATCATCGCCGTGGGAAGCGCATTTACCGTCACCGTGGCAGTCTCGCTGTCGGTGCAGCCATTGCCGTCGGTCACCGTAACAGTATATGTTGTTGTGAAGGAAGGAGATACCGTAATCCCCGGGGCGCTGCCCAGACCGCCGGACCATGCGTACGTGCCCGCGCCAGAGGCGGTCAGCGTCGTGCCGGAGCTATTGCAAATAGTTGTGGTACCGCTGATCATCGCCGTGGGAAGCGCATTTACCGTCACCGTGGCAGTCTCGCTGTCGGTGCAGCCATTGCCGTCGGTCACCGTAACCGTATAAGTTGTTGTGGCGGAGGGAGACACCGTGACATCTGCCGTGATCCCCAGACCGCCAGACCACG
>CAIYFY010000157.1 GCA_903925535.1 uncultured Bacteroidota bacterium
GTTTGACTGTATCCTGACAGTAGCGTGTACCGATTAATTGATGCGGATATATATCCAGAAATTCAGGTTTCTGACCCGGGTTTCTACTCCTCCTGTTGGGGTTACAGTATGAGAATGATTGCCAGCGAGGCTAATACGTGAGGTTGGTGAAGGTGCTTCCATTTGAATCTGGTCATTGTTGCAGCATGCCGATGCGTTCGATGTGCCGGAAACAAACCAGAAATCAGAACCTCCCGAAGAGACAAATTCATAAACCTCGTGACCATGCGTACCTGCATCTGCGAGGGTATGCGAATGGCTCTTGAACTCATCGCCCTGAACCGTGGCTATCGTCGTGGACGGTGTTCTGTCGGGGTCGTTGTTCTGGCCGCCGGTGAATTCCTGCGAGCGGAGAAACAGACCGCCTGCATCTGGCAGTGTGGTCATTCCGGTTATCTGCCGCAGGATGCAGTCTGGCGGCAGTTCTGCCCCGTTCATGGGTACCCAGCAATCGCCGTTTTCCAGTGCGAACTGGGTCGGATTGAGGATGGAGTGTTTCACATCGCCGACAGCACCGGAACAGGTTACAGACCGGGCTGTATTAACTGCGAAAGCGTACGGGGCGTAGGTCAGTTCTGTGCGGGGCGTTATTTCGTCGCCGTCGAGCTGTATTCCCAGATAGAGGGTATTGATAAAATACAGCGGATCCAGCGGCGTTACACTGCCCAGGTAGTGACTGTAAATAGCCCCGTCAACAGTCACCTCGGCTGTTTCCTGCCAGAGGGCTGTCCCGCCGGTAAATGTGGTGTAGAGCCGGAAGGTGGCGGTGTATTTGCCGTCGGCGACGGATTTGCCCGCCGCGTCGGTCAGTGTACCCTGCATACTGATTTTCGGGGTGTTTTGACCGGAAACAGTGATTGCTCCTGTGTACATGCACGCGAGGATGCCCAGCAGGCGAATCAGAAGTATATTTTTTTTCATCGTTGTAAAATGGAAAAGTGGATAAAAGCGGGGAAAACAAACCTAGTTAATCCGGATATACACCCAGAAGTTCATGTTTTTCTGGCGGACAACGTCTGTTCCGCCCGGGTTTTCATAAACGACGTGACCATGGTCGCCGCTATTGGCAACCCTGTTGCCCAGATCGTACCGTTCCTGATCGTTACCAGTGGGAAACCATCTTTCAACCCCCGCAATAAACCAGGGCATATTGCCATTTGAGTGATAATATAACATGTATCTGTGCGTGTGCAAACCATCTGTTGACGTTGTGTGGCCGTGTGACTTGCTCATTGCATCCTGGAAAGTCGCTACCGGTGTAGCGGGAGTTCTGCCGGGATCATTATCCTGTCCGCCGCTGAATTCCTGCGAGCGAATAGCAACCCCGCCGCCGTCGGGCAGGTTGGGTGTGCCGAGTATCTGGCCGAGTTTACTGTCGGGACTGAGCGGGCCTCCGTTCATGGGTACCCAGCAGTCGCCGTTCACTGTGGCGAATTCGGTTGGATTGAGGATAGAGTATTTGATATCGCCTACTGCGCCCGTGCAGCCCACCCTGAGTGCCCTTGAAACAGCAAAGGTGTAAGGGGCATAGGTCAGTTCCGTTCTCGGGGTCAGTTCAAAATTGTTCGTTTTCACCCCCAGATAGAGGGTCGTGGAAAAGTCGCCGGCGTTCAATGGCGTCACACTGCCCAGATTATGGCTGAAAATACCGCCACTAACATCCACATCTGCCGTTTCCTGCCATACATGCATACCGCCGGTCCGCACGGTATATAATCTGAATGAAACAGAATACTGTCCGTCGTCATCTGTTTTACCGGTGGCATCTCTCAGTATGCCCTGAATATTGATTCCGGGGTTGCCGGATTGTCCGTAAAGTGGCGTTCCGAAGTAACCGGAGAGGGCAAATACCCACGCACAACAGAGCAGAAGGGTGTGTTTTTTCATATTGAATGTCATAATTCTGATGAAGGGAAGTCGGGACGTTACTCAGCCGACAGGATAAAAACAGGCGCAAAAAAGCACATAATGCGCCGGATATGGCCAAAACAGGGCATGTACAATTATATGTACAATTGCGGGGTGAGGGGTATGGGAATGTTAGTTCTACATTCGGCGTTTGAAATTAGATGTTTAAAAACGCCGAATTTCGAATGTAGAAGTTGGCCCTGTACCCGGGGGTTCGATATTTATCTGCAGGCTGAACGCCGAAAATCGAACATCGCAGCAATAAACAGATAACTTTTACTCCATGCCAGGTCAACTCGACTTATTGGAGTTCTATTTTTCAGGTGCTGCGGCAGGAGGCGATTCAGTACCCCAAATCACCTGAGCCGGATGATTTACGTCTCCTCCAGACCAGGCCAGCGCTTCCTGTTCGCGTACGATACCATCAAAGTAAAATTCCATTGTAAAGTGTCCATACTCTGGTTGTACAAGCTGCTTTACAAATGGTACATCTTCAGGATCCTGATACTTTTCCAGATATACCTGATTGATGAGCTCATTCAGACCAGGATCGTACTCAAGCTTTTCACCCCGTACGCGGATTATTTTGCCATCATATTTTACCAATCCAACTCCGGTTCTTTGAATAGCTAAAAACCAGCTTCTTGAGCTTCTCATCAGAGTACGAGAAAAAACCCGGTAATCATCCGTGATAACCATGTAGGTCTCCAGGAAGCTGTGTATTTCGCGTCCTCCCAGGATCTCTATCAAGGGACTCACCATGAGATGTTCTCGAAAATCCTCCGGAAAAACAGTCGGCAAAAAGTCTCCGATCTGCTGGTGGAGCAGGCTCCAGTCAGATTCAGTCCAGTTTCGGTAGTAACTTCTTCCAAGATTCAAACGTGCTGTCATAATCTGCCTTGCGGACTGGATCAAATAAACAGGAAATGGTACATCCCTTGTTGGTACTGTTCCTATCTTAAAGTGATCATTTGGGTGTAAAGCGATACAGACCAGACCATCTGCTCGAAAGGCTTCATTCAGTGTTCTGGCAAAATTTCCGGACATTACCACATCTGTACGCATATGTTCATCATACAATAACAGGGTCTGCCCCCACTTTCCTCTAAAGGCTTGTCGTACCTCTTCGGCTACAGTCTGTACGCAAGATACTGTCTGCAAGGGTAATAAATGGATACGACCAGACAACCGCTCTGCCCGTACAAATGGGCATACAGGAAGCCCTCCGAGATCATAATGTGGCACTTCCAGTTTATCCTTAATGTATTGCAGGAGTCTCTGCTCCGCTCCGGGTGAAGATTGGTTCACCGAATATCCGGGAAGTTCATGGAGATTACCGGTTCTTCCCCCTGAAGTGAAAGGACTGAATTTTTCACGATGAGCAGTATTAAAAATATTATCCCAAAAAGTAGTCAACAAACCAAAGTTGGTGCGCGGATTTTTATGGTGCTTCAGATGAAACGTACCCCAGGCAAAAATCCGTGTCAGCCTTCCCTCCAAACGGGGATTATGCTCCAAAATACGCTCTGCCAAAAACACCTCATTGATATAGTGCCACAATATCACCCATATTCCCTGATCCGGGAAAAAAGCAGTTATTACTACCAATGGAATGGTCATCATCAATAAAGTGTCCAGAGTAGCCCGGATATCTCCAAAGTAAAATAAAAGAAATCCCGGCCTGAAGCGACTGCCCCCATTCCGGTAATCAGTACGATGATGAATAATATGCAGTTTATGAAGCCAGTTTCTTTTATGCCGGATATGTGCTATCCTGTGCAGGAAATAATACACAAGGGTCCAGATACCTACTACAAGGAGCAGCCTGGTCAACCATATTATTGCATCAGTCAAAAAGAAATTTCTGATCATACGCCTTTTTTTAATCAGTTTTCATCAAGATAATGAACCATTTAAAAAGAAAAGCGCCCCGACATTTCGAAACGCTTTCTATCCTCGTCGTAAATGTCTTTTGGAGGGTATGGGAGGAAAATACTTCTACATTCGGCGTTCGATATTCGACATTCGAAATTAAAAAAACGCCGAATATCGAATTTCGAATGTAGAAGTAAACCCCATACCCTGGTACCCTACTCCGCTATACAGCGCACAGAGTATCCGTGGGTACGATCAAAGCGGTCTGTGGATCCGCCAGTTGAGTCGAATAAAAAATGCCATGCTTCGTTGGGATCGGTACTGGACATGGTACTGGCCCAGTAATATCCCTTTCTTCCGCGTTCACTCAGCAGGCCGGAGAAAGAACCCCGGGAACCTGATGACGGAAGCATCAGTTGATCACCGAACTTCATACCTGAACTGTAATTGGTCGGGGACGCTGTCCATGTACCGATTGCTGTAGCTGTGTTATTGCCAATAACACCCGTCCATTGTGCCTTGGTCGGCACACGAAAGCCTGGAGGACAAGGATCATTGGCTGTTTTGGAACCATCATCCCAGGAACCATCCGGAGCATATACTGTGTTCCATCCACTCACAGTACCGGCATTGGCATCGTCAGCACCCGAACCGGTTGGGCCGGTTGTTGCTTCCGGGAGGCGTCCCCATTGCCAGTAGCCTCCAATAATTTCCCAGCTCGGGGTGAACGGATCGGCATCGGTATTCGCAACGCCGAGGTTGTAGCACAGGAATTCCTTGTAGTCGGTAGCGTTCACTTTGGCGCGACAGACGGGCGGGGCTACCGGAACAGCCATCAAGCAGGAGTGGCCACCGATATCAAGGACGAACAGGGCCGCGCCGCTGCCTGACGGGGTTCCTGTTATGTTATAGACCAGATTACCCGAGCCAACGGAAAAATTGCCCGGAAGCAGGGTCGCAGTTAGTCCGGTTGCGCCCGAAGAGGTGGATGTGGTAATCTGGCCGGAGTGCGCACTGCCATCGCCGCCAACATACGGTACGCTTGCCGACACGCCCGAAGCGGGAACACCGGAGGTCAGCGTTCCGGTAATCGTGGCAGCACCGCAACTCAGTCCCGCTATGTCTTCGGCAATACAACGGACAGAATTGCCATAGGTGCGGCTGTCATCATCGGTACCATCATATCCGTTGCCAAAGTACATGTACATGACGTTGGCGCCGAATACCGTACTGCTCCAGTAGGATGAGAAGCTGCCCCGACTGCTCAGCGCACCTGTGATTCTGTTTCTCGTACCGGCACCAGGGAGCATCAGTTCCGCTCCAAACATTCTTCCGGTACTGTAATTGATTGCACTGTTTGACCAGGAACCGAGGTTTGTCTGTGCGTTGTTGAGGAATACTCCTTCCCATTGTGTGTTTGTCGGTATTCTGTATCCCGCCGGACAAGGATCGTTACCAGTCTTGGATCCGTCAGACCAGGAGCCATCAGGGGCGCCTGTGGTATTCCATCCACTCACGGCGCTGTCATTCGCATCGCCTGCACCGGGACCAGACGGTCCGGCAGCAGCCTGTGCCGCGCGGCCCCACTGCCAGTAACCGCCGTTGATCTCCCAGCCCGGGATGAACGGATCGGCACTGGTGTTCGCAGCGCCGAGGTTGTAGCACAGGAATTCCTTGTAGTCGGTAGCGCTTACTTTGGCGCGACA
>CAIYFY010000158.1 GCA_903925535.1 uncultured Bacteroidota bacterium
GTCAGTGCCCCAGATCCTCCAGCAGTTTTTCAATTCGCCGGACGTATCTTCCGTAAAACCAGTAAAGCCAGAACTCAATAACGAAATAAACCAATAGATTGACAACTATCCCTGCAGTAAAAGTGATTACCGGGATAGCCAGAAAATCTCTTTCTGCCATCGCGGCATGCCTGGTGATACCGTGAATCAGTCCGATGAAGAAACCACCGGAAATACATGTAATACCATAAGACCTGTACATTTCAATGAGCAGTCTGACTTCGTACATGAACCAGATCAGACTTTCCCGGGTATTGAATACCATGCCGTATGATTTTCGGTAAAATCTGAATACCTTTTGTGCAAAAAACAGGGTAGCAGCCAGCAAAAGCGCCAGAATCATCCATGTCAGGGTAGCTGTTTTGGGTTCCGGGGGATAAAAAATCAGGATGGTAACCCCTGCGGCAAGTGAAATAAGGAGCATATAAAACTCCATTTTCATATTTCGCCGGACCCGCTCAATACTGCTGAGGGCTCCCTTTGTATCGAGCGCTTCGGCACCAAATTCACGAACCGGATCCTGTCCGTTGCTCCATATATCCCGCAGATCTTCACTGTTGTTCATATTCAGCGATTTTTTGACGAATTTTTTCCTTGATTCTATTGATTTTGACCCTGACGTTGACCTCCCCCACACCGAGCTGCACGGCAATTTCAGCACCCGTGAAACCCTCGAGATAGAGAAAAATTACCCCTTTGTCAGCATCCGAAAGGGTATGTACCGCTCTGTACAGCATATCAATCTGCTCGTTTTTTTGATCGGGCATTTCATCCGGCACCGAGGGCAGATCTTCCGATGGTACATACCTGTTGCGATTTTTCTCCCTTCTGATAAAAGTAAGGGCGGTGTTTAGACAAACCCTGTACATCCAGGTAGAAAACTGGCTGTCGCGCCTGAACGAACTATAGGTTCTCCATAGTTGCAGTATCATTTCCTGAACAAGATCTGCCCGTGCGTGCACATCGGGCTCGTACACGCGCGCGAGGCGGTGCACAATTCCGCGGTGATTGTTCAGCAGAAGCAGAAATTCATTTTCCGCCGACTTGTCGGGGAGGGTATTCATTCAGGAAAATTTATCGTCCGTTCCAGCCGTCGGAAATACCGTTGCAGATAGCCGGAAGATTTGCCACAAAGAACAGAACAATAACTACACTCACGTGTACCAAAAGCACTCCTTTTTGCCATGATTTGCGGTTTTTCCAGGGTACATCCTTGTCGAACGGATCGAAAACAAGTGCAATTCCCAGGTTGGCAAAGCAATCCATCAGGTTGCCGCTGTTCAAGTACTGGAACACCCCCAGACTGACCATTAAAATGTAGAGAAAGGTGTTGACGCGCTGATTCATTCAAACTTTTTTACCTGTTAGTAGTCTGCTCTGCGAAAATGTTACATTTGTCAGAAAAATAAATCTGCGAATGGCAACAATTCAGCGACTGAACAGGGATAACAGCTGGGCGATTACGCTCGGAAACACTACATTTCTGGTGGATCCCTGGCTTACAGGGCGGGAAATAGATTACTTTGGCTGGTTCAATACACAGTGGCATCGCGAGTCGCCTTTGCCGCCAGATTCGGTACCTGCGTACGACTGGGTCATTGTCACCCAGCAGTTTCCCGACCATTTTCATGTCGAGACGCTGCTTGAGCTCAAGCCCGGCCGAATGATCGTGCCCCCATCTGTGAGAGGGAAAGCGGAAAAACTGTTTCCTGATGCCATGATTGAGTCCCTGGATGACCCGGAGGATGAATTTGTTGCCGGCGGAGCGCGTATCCGGCGCTTTCGGTCCACGGCGATGATGCCGCCACATTTCGATGCGTATGCCCTGTACGACGGGAGCGAGACTATTTTTCTGGCGCCGCACGGTTATTCATTCCGGTCAAAGCAACTGGAGCAGCTTTGTCAGTTGCCGCCCGTGTCGCTGTTGCTGGCGCCGGCCAACTACCTTCGTTTGCCTTTCTTTCTCGGAGGGACTATCATGTCCGGGATTGCCGGACTTGAAAAACTGCTCAGAGATACAAATGCTGCCAGTTTTGTCAACTCCCATGATGGCGACAAACATGCCACCGGACTGGTTCCTGTGTTGTCGCGGGAGATCAGATATACTCCTGCCGATTTCCGGAAGAATGAATTTCTGGCAGAAAGGTACCGGGAGGTGGGGTATGAGGCGGTGGTATTGCCGGGATAGTATGAAGATGTGGATAAACCAGGAACCGGCTCTGCTTAATCCGGCAGTTTTTGCAGAATTTCCTTCAAAGCCTCTATCTTTGTAGTATGAGACGCTTCTTCAATACGACAGGACTTTGCAAGCCGGAAAATCACTATATGGTGGATCCTTTCCGGGATTTGTACGACGATGTTTTGCGTCTGATTGGGGATCAGCAGTACTTTGTGATACATGCCCCGCGACAAACCGGCAAAACAACCTTCCTGCATGCCCTTGCGCATCGGCTCAACCGGGATGGACGGTACGTGTCAATCGTTTGTTCCCTGGAGTCTGCAGCTTATCCCGGTATTTCTGTGGAGGATGCTAACGCTGTGTTCGTCAGGTCTCTGTACAGGATGGCGGACTATTTCCTCGAATCACAGTACCTGCCACCCAATCCGGATCTTTATCCGGCAGCTGAATATTTGCTGGGCAGATACCTGACCGACTGGTGCAAGGCACTGGACAAGCCCCTTGTATTGCTGCTTGATGAAGTGGATTCGCTTTACGATGATGTGCTGATCTCCACCCTGCGTCAATTGCGTGACGGATTTCAGACCCGTCCCAAAAACTTCCCGCAGTCAGTTGCTCTGGTGGGCTTGCGCGATATCCGGGAGTACCGTTTGCGCGCGCGCGCAGACAACCCTTCCATCGGGGCGGGATCGCCATTTAATGTAAAAGCTGAATCCTTTCTCTTGCGGGTGTTTTCACGCGAGGAAGTTCGGGGATTGCTCAACCAGCATACCAATGACACCGGACAGGTATTTTCCGACGATGTTTTTGAAAAAATTTACGCATATTCCGGTGGCCAGCCCTGGCTTACCAATGCCCTGGCCAATGAAATAGTGAGCAAAATGCTTAAAAGTGATTATTCCAGAGAAATCACTTCCGACATGGTTGAAACTGCCAGAGAGCGTCTCATCGAGCAGCGTCAGACACATCTGGACAGTCTGGCTGAAAAGATTAATGATCCGCGCGTGCGGCCAATTGTACTGAGTATTGTAACAGGTGACGCGCCGGCGTTCGATGGTTTTGACGATGCGTTGCGTTATTGTCGTGATCTGGGTATCATAACACAGGGCAGTCCTGTTCGTTTTGCGAATCCCATATACAGAGAAATTATTACACGAATACTGAATTCCTCCCTTCAGGCGGGTATAAACGAGGATATTGCCAAAACCGGCTGGTACCTGCATCCGGACGGTTCGCTTGATATGGACAAACTGCTGGAGGCATTCACCGACTTCTACAGGTGGAATTCTGAATCCTGGCTGGAGCGATTCGAGTACCGTGAAGCGGGCCATCAGCTCCTGCTTATGGCATTTTTACAGCGCGTTATAAATGGCGGGGGCCGGATAGAACGTGAAATGGCGGTCGGGAATGGCCGCACAGATCTGGCAGTATTCTGGAAAAAGCAGGTCATCCCCATCGAAATCAAGATGAACCATAATGCCCGTTCCCTGTCTCAGGGCTTGCAGCAACTCACTGGCTACATGGATAAACTTGGTCAGCAGCGTGGCTATCTGGTCGTTTTTGAAAAGAAGAACTCAGAAGAACTCCCCCGGGAGCAGCGTATCCGGCGGGAGTTGCTTGTGGTAGATGGTAAAGAGGTGGTGGTGCTGGGGATGTAGGGGGCAGGCTCATAAAGTGGCGGGTCCACTGTCTGGACCTTTTCAGAAAGCGCGTTTTAACCCGGGGCTACTCCACCAGCCCCCAGGCTCCCCACTGATACACCTCTTTGTACTTCCTGCGCATCTGCTTCTGTGCCTTTGCAAATGCTGAGTGAATAGTGTTACCCCCTGTCCAGGCAGCGTAGAAGGCCTCCATGAAATCGGCGGTTTCCTGATCGGACACCTGCCACAGACTGACCAGCAAATAATCCACCCCGGCCATTTTGAATGCCCGCTGAAGTCCGTAAACGCCTTCAGCGCCTCTGATATCTCCCAGTCCGGTCTGACAGGCCGAAAGAACGGCCAGTCTGGTATCAGACAGGTTCAGGTGACTGATTTCATAGGCGGTCAGGATTCCATCCTCCCGACCCCCGATAGGTTTTCCGGTGCGCCAGGCGTAGTCAGCGCCGGCAAGGAGCAGTCCCGAGCGGAACAACGGGTGTTGGTGGGCTACAAAATTGTTAGGTGCAGAGCCTCCGGTTGAAGCAGGTGCCCGGAAAAAGTAACCGTGCGTTGCGAGGTGCAACACACCCGGACTGCGTTCCACTCCGCTTCCAGTCATCTTCACAAGTTCCTCTGTAGCTGACAAACCTGTGTACAGTTCAGTTTGAAATCCGGCCTTTTCAAGAAGCCGGGCACATTGAACAACCTCCTGTTCCGTGCCTTGCAGGTAATCCCAGACAATACCGGTATCTCTGGATTCTGCTAACGACAGTCCCGACATCCCCCGAATATAAACGTCCGACTGAAAGGCAATAACCTCCTTGTCCAATTCTGTACTGTCGCTGTGGTACTGTATGCCGCCCAGCAGCATGGCTGTCGGATTTTTCCCGCGTGAATCAGGATTTTCGAGTACGATACTTCGGGTACTGCCGGTTTGCCTGATTGTGTACAGGTCGGCAACCACCCGTTTTTTGCTTACTGGAAGTGCCGCAATATTTACCCGATGCAGGAGACCGGACAGCGAGACATATATTGTACGCACGCGCCCGGGCAGGTATTGCCCGACAGGCTTCCAGACAAGTTCGTACAGCTCTTTTCCGTACTGAGGATTATCGTCAAGCAGGTATCCACTTCGGGTATAAAGTGCTGCAACCGACTCAGCGGAGCCTGTTTGCCTTTCCAGCAGTGCACTCAGTTTACCTTCTTCAAAAAGGGGGATAAATCGGGGTGAGGACTCTCCGGGCAGCAACAGCAGCGCTGCATAATGAGTGGTGTTACCGTCAGATAACGGTTTGGGGATGGTGTAATGAATAAACTCAACTGCGGCCTCCCGGCTGTCCAGCGAATCCTGAACGGTGTGCCAGTCGGGGATAATATTGTCATCCGGACCTGTGAATACAGCGAAGTTGCGCTCTGTTTGCTGCAGAATGTATTCGAGTGAGTCCACCTGGCGTCGTTGCGACTGAGGCTTGTTCAGTTCAATATTCAGACGATGTTGTATTTGCTGCCAGTGTCTGAAATTTTCCATTGAAGCAGCATCTTTCTGCATATTCGTGTGTCTGAACCAGCGGGAGCGCGACTGCAGCGCGAGATTTTTAAACAAAAGGGCGTTGTCGTAGGCAAGACCGGCGTCGTTTTGCCGGGCGCAGACGGTGTTTACAACATTATAATGGAACGAGAGGGAAAATAGCAAGGACTCCAGTTGAGTGGGGCTCGCATAACTTATGGCACGCCGGGCTGTATTTTTCCAGATTTCATGCCCCTGTCTGGCCCATTCGAGAATTTGTTCATCTGCTGGATTCAGGCACATTCTGGTCAGCATACGGTTGTCCCGGCTCCGTGCGATGGTTTGTCCGTCATCACCGTAAATGGAGCCAAACAAATCTTCCGAGATGCGCATGACAGAGTCCGCCTCTGCAAACTGCCCCTGCAACAGTCTGCAATATGCTATTTTTTGCAGCGTGGCGGCCACACTGGAGTGCCGTGGCCCCTCCGTCTCTATTTGCATTTTCAGTGCTTCCGAGAGCAAGGGATATGCGGCATCCGGCTGATTTTTTTCGAGATACAATGCAGCAAGATCCATCAGTCCTGCCGGATAAAACGGATGCTTTTTTCCCAGTATGTCTATTCGTGCCTGAAGAGATAAATTAAGCAGGCTGTCGGCCTTGTTCAGATCCCCGTCGAGTTGCGCGATTCTGCCCAGCTCGGAAATAATCATCGGGTACTCCGAGTGTGAATTCCCATGAGATTGCAGTGATATTTTCAGCGCCTGTTCCTGAAAATATTCAGCCTGAGCGTAGTCTCCAAGCTGCCTGTTCAGAATACCCATGTTGAAGTAAACCATTCCGAGCAGCCAGGCGTCGTCACCAACTTTCTCCCGGAGGATCCTGATAGTTTCCTCGTAAAAGGCCATGGCTTCAGTCCAGTTTTCCAACAGCCGGTTCTTGTGCGCGAGACCGTTGATAAACAGGGCTTCTCCGGGATGCCCGGGACCATAAACCTGTCGATGAATTTCCAGTCCGGTTTTGTCGAGCTGCATTGACCTGTCGGTGTCATCCAGCTGTTCGTACAGCGCACTGAGAGCGTAAATCATGAGGCAATATTCTCCGGTTCCGGTGGCGCCCAGCGCTTCCCATCCGGCTTTGCATTGCTCATAGATTTGTCTGGCCTGCGCATATTTCCTTTGATTGTGATATACATTACCCTGACACCATCGCAGCGAAATGCGTGCAAAACCGGAAACGCCCGGGCTTTTTTCTGCTTCCGCAATCATCCTCGTCAGCATGGCATCATCTTCCTCCCAGTGCAGCGCCCTTACGAGCGCATGCGCCAGGGCGCAACACATGCGCGCGCAGGTATCATCATTCATGCCAGTCACAGCATAGTACAGTGAAAAAGCCTCCCTAAGATGCGGGAAAGCCCGGTCATAATAACCAGACTGATATTCAATTACCCCCAGTCTGTACATTGCCCTCGCATAAGTTGCCGTGTCAAGTACCGGTTTGTTGCCAAGGGCATCAAATGCGGACAAGGCATAAGGCAGTGCCTTCCTGAAACAGCCTGCCCGGTACAGGGAGTCCGGCGTACTTCCCAGCGGAAAAACGAGGATTTCCGGGTCGTCCTGACCACAGATGGGACGAAC
>CAIYFY010000159.1 GCA_903925535.1 uncultured Bacteroidota bacterium
ATCATCTATTTTTACCCAGCACGACAGCGTGAACTGGCTGGTCGGAAATACCGGATTATACTCCGTAAAGATCATGTCGTCGCCACCGAACGCCACCGAAGCGCCGATAGTAGGCGTTAGTGTGACTATGGTACCCGGCACCGGATTGCCCGTTGAGGATTTCACCTGACCCGTCACCACCCCGTTCGGGTTCAGGAAACCAAGGGCAGCGCCCCTGAATCCTTCGCCAAAAGAGTTTACACCGGCCACTTCATACGTATAGAACTTGCCGGCCAGTACGTTGAAGTCTATGAAAGAGAACGTCTCTCCGTCCACTGTGGCCAGCAGGGAGCCGTTCCGGTACAGTTTGTAGGAAGTAGCCGCCGGGGAGAGCGGATCGGGCGTCCAGTCAATCTGAACCCGGTCTTCCAGATCGCCCTCGCTGGCCATTACAATCGGCGCAGCGGGAGGCAGCAGGAAGCTGGACCAGAAACCATGCGTTCCCTGGATACCCGGTCCGTAAAAACCGCCCACGACAGGCTGCCCGACCGTGGAATTGATTCTTACCTTGGTGTTCAGCGCCCTCGTGACGCTGCCAAAGTTAAAAAAAGTGCGCCCGTACAGGTAGTCATCGTCAGATGCCGTGACGCAGTTCGGGCTCGACTGCGACCACGCAGCCGGGGCGGCGATTGTCAGCGCCAGCACCGCAAAGAGAATGTGATATATTTTTTTCATCTTGTTTGCAGACTTTGTGAAACATAAATGGGTCACTTGACCCAGATCTGGATATCGCTGATACCGTAACTCTCGTCGGCTACACCTTGATCGAGGCTACTGGCAAAAATAACCCAGAACTTGTCATCAGATGTCTGGGCCACCATTTCTTCCCGGAAGTTATAATCAAGTGCCGCGTCCCATGTCCCAGACCAGAAAGCCGTGTATCCAGCGCCTGCACACAGGTTGTTCTCTCTCATTTTGTTCCAGCCCACTGTAAATATCCCGGTTTGCTGGCCTGCAGCATCAAAGGGAGCGTTGCGGGTTCCGAAACCGGCAAATCCGTATTCATACCAGTCCCAGGTATCGAAGAAGTGATAGGTGAACACCACCTTGACCCTGGTGTGCGGGATACCCGTCAGGTCAAACTCTTTTTTCAGTGAATTAAATCCGCTCTGAGTAGGGTGCAGTATATAACCCTGGCTGGAAGGCGTGGAGGGACTGATTCTTTCAAATTGCCGAGTAAGTGTATTATTCCAATACTCCGTACATATCCAGCCGTCATTGCCGGTGCTGAAATCATCCACATCCACCAGGCGCCAGTCTTTCAGGTTGTTGTATTCCACTGACTTTCCGGCGGGCAGGTTCACGCTGCCGTTAATGATCAGGTTCAGATTTGAAATCGTGATCAGGTTGCCATCGTAGGAAATGGTGGCTTTGCTTCCTCCCTTCTTCAGTACAACCGTATCAACGGTACTGCCTTCTACCTGAAGCCTGCCCGTTCCGCCTTCTTTTTTGACGTGTAGCCCGGCAGTGCTCGCCGGCGCCAATGTACCGGCGCCTACAGGGCCGTCTGACGGGAATATATTGGTTTGTCCGATCAGGGAGAGGGAATAAGGGGAAGCTGTCAGTTGTATGCGCGGCACTACCTCTGCACCATTATCGAGGGAGATACCCAGATAATAGGTTTTGTCAAAGGCCGCCGTGAGCGGATTGGCCTTGCCGAGGAGCGTACTGTATACTCCGCCGAGCACCTCCACGGCATCCTGGGTTTCTGTCCATACCGCAGTTCCACCGACTTCCGTGTCGTACAGGCGAAAGGTCATGGCATATACCCCGTCGTCGAGGTTGGCCCCCGAAGTTTTTTGAATAGTTCCCTGAACACTCAGGTTGGCCTGGGCCTGTACCTGTGCAACAGTGCACAGCAACAGCCCCAGCAATGAAAAGAGTCTGATATTTTTCATGTCTTGATTGTGTGTTGTGATGTTACTGAACCCAGATTTCAATGTTGCTGATGCCGAAACTTTCGTCGTTTGCATCCTGGTCCAGAATTGAAGTAAACAGCAGCCAGAAATCGTTGCCAGTATGCTGTGCAATCATTTCACCCCTCTTGTTGGAATCAGCAATAGTGGTATTGGAAGGCCAGAAATTTACATACCCTGAACCACTGAAATTAAATCCTACCGGCTGCATGTCCGTCCATCCTATCTGAAAGTAACCGTTGGACTGGGCCGGGGAGGTGTATGGATTCAACTGGGAAGCAAATCCGGCCACTCCGGTCTCTCCCTCAGACCAAGTTTCAAAAAAATGGTAAGTGAATACCACCTTGATCCGGGTATGCGGAATATCCGTGAGATCGTATTTTTTCTTCAGCGCATCATTGCCGTGCTGATTGGGCCGGAGAATGTATCCCTGACTGAACGGTGTATTGGGCGAAAAACGCTGAAAAGTTTTGGGGATATTGTTTGTCCAGTCGTCCACACAGATCCAGCCGTCGTCTCCTGTTTCGAAGTTGTCGGTATCAATCAGGCGCCAGTTTTTCAGGCCGGCATAATTGACAGAGGCACTGCCCTGGAGGTTCAGGCCGTCGGTCAGGGTCAGGTTCAAATTGGACACCGTGATTTTATCGCCGTCGTAACTGATATCGGCTGTATTGCTGCCTTGTTTGAACCGGAGGGCCGCTCCGTTGTCGCCTTCAATGAGAACGCGTCCGACTCCCTGCTCCTGAGCCACATGCAGTTGTGTGCCCGCGTCGGGGGTAACCGTGCCAATACCCACGGAACCCGCAGAGGGAAACAGATTCGTTTCGCCAAACAGCGACATGGTATAGGGCGAGGATGACAGGCGTGCGCGCGGAATGAGCTCGTTTCCGCCGTTCACGGATACGCCGAGGTAATATATCTTGTCGAAGGGTGCAGTAAGCGGGGCAACCGCACCGAGGGAAACGGTGTACAGACCGCTCGTGACAGGCACGGATGGCTGCGTTTCAGACCAGACGGCTACCCCTCCTGCCTCCGATTCGTACAGCCGGAAGGAAAGTCTGTAATTTCCGTTGGGCATGGGTGCGCCGGAAGAATTCTGAATGGCACCCTGTATGATCAGTCCGGCCTGCGCGCCCGCGATGTTCTGCCCGCCGAGCAGACAGGCAAAGAATATGAAGATTTTTTTCATCTTGTCGTTCATTTTGTGCATGATGATTTGATTGCGGAGGGCAGGTTTTATTTCACCCATATCTCTATATCGCTGATACCAAAGCTTTCGTTCGACGAATTTTCATTCAGATTTGAACCAATAAGTACCCAGAATTTGTCGGCGGTGGTTTGCGCCACCATAGTTCCCCTGCTGGCTCCATCTGCCCAGCCAGCCGTATCATCATAACCTGCGGGGAATAGAAAAAAGTTGTGAGTTGAAATCTTTCTCCAACCTATCTGAAATATGCCGCTCGACTGCCCCGGCCCGGTATAGGGAGCCGGCTGGTTGGCAAAGGCCGCAAATCCAAATTCGTACTCACCACCCACATAATAACCCCAGGTATCAAACATGTGGTACGTGAAAACAACTTTGACCATACTGTGTGGAATACCCGTGAGATCAATTTCTTTTTTCAGACAGGCAATACCACCCGAAGTTGGCCGGAGACGATACCCTTTGGCAAACGGCGTATTCGATGATTTGCGCTCAATAGTACCGGATGTGGTATTATACCACGCTGTATGACACACCCACCCATCGTTGCCGGTTTCAAAATCGTCTGTGTCAACGAGGCGCCAGTCGGCGATACCATTATATTTGATTGTTTCGCCTGCAGGCAGTTTGATACCCTCCCCGAACACCAGATTGAAATTGGAAATGGTTATTTTATCGCCATCGTAAGAAAT
>CAIYFY010000160.1 GCA_903925535.1 uncultured Bacteroidota bacterium
AGCCTGGGTTCCATCCACCTTTGATCACGACGGGATGTATTTCCCTATCTTCTCAGGCAAGCACAAGGACGAATGGGATCAGTGCGTTGACTGCCATACCGGCGGCAACTACGCTTCTTTCAGTTGTCTGGGCTGCCACACTAATCCCCAAACCAACAACGACCACCAGGGAGTAAGCGGTTACCAGTACGAGAGTAACGCGTGCTACAGTTGCCACCCGGACGGGGAGGATTGAGAAATGAAATACTCTAATATTTGCAAAAAGGCCGGCTGGAGTTGATCCAGCCGGCCTTTTTGCAAATAATGCCCGGGTCTTATGAATGTTGAGGGATATAATTAGTGCCCCGAAACAGCTAGTCTCAGACAGACTATCCCGAAATTAACCCGGCTGCGGATTTGCCACCCTGACAGAAGTACTTCCCGGACTATTAATTGAGCGGTCTTTCCACCAGGCTACCAGACTGATTACAGTAAGTATAGCCACCGAATAATAAACCCAGGAAGGTACTGGTACGGGGTCGCCCGCAGCATAGGAGTGAAGTCCGGACAAATAGTAGTTTACACCAAAATAGGTCATCATTACAGATGCCCAGCCAAAGAGAGAAGCTACATTGAATGCATAGAGGCCGCGCAGTCCGGGAATCATTCGCATGTGCAGAATGAAAGCGTAAACGAGAATTGTGACCAGGGCCCAGGTTTCCTTGGCGTCCCAACCCCAGTAGCGACCCCATGATTCATTGGCCCAGATACCACCCAGATATGTACCAACGCTGAGCATAACCAGTCCTCCGGCTACTGTCATCTCACTGATATAAGTCAACTCCCTGATCATTCTGTAAACGTTTGCCTTGTTTTTCTGATTGGCAAAAATCATGAAAATCAGGTTCAGGGCCCCGATGATAGCGCCAAGCACCAGAAAACCATAACTGCCCGCCTCGAGAGAAACGTGAATAGTCAGCCAGTAGGACTTCAGGACAGGCACCAGCGGTGTGATTTCCGGATCAAGCCAGCTCAGTCCGGCCACCATCAGAATAGTTGCTACAAGCACCGAAGTGGCTGCCAGTCCTCCCAGCGATTTTCTGGAGAAAATCAGTCCGGCGAGCGTGGTTGTCCAGCCTATATAAATCATGGATTCATATCCGTTACTCCAGGGTGCACGTTCCGACACGTACCAGCGCAAACCCAGTCCAAGCGTATGCAGCGCGAATCCTGCCGCAAGCACCCACAACGAGATATTTTGAGCTTTGGTCAGATTCACTCCCGGTTTGAATACCGCCGTGAAAAGCAATGCCAGGAAAACCAGTCCCAACAGGCCATAGAATGAGCCAAGGCGATTGAAAATATCCAGTTTGTTCAGCAGCAGCTCGGCATTCAGCTGATTGTCGGAGGGCATAATCGCCTTCCCGTTGGCGTGCTGGTAGGCAGTTAACTCTTTCAGCAAAAGATTGGCTGTACTCCAGTCGCCATCCTGCGCAGCCTTTTGAGTGGTGATGATGTAAGCCGGATAAAATTTTTCATGGAAAGGGCTCTGCTGACTCATTTCGTGCACGTGTGACGTTTCAGGAGCATACCAGTCGTTCGTTTCGTCACCCGGTACCGGGAATGCTTTCATAAACCTGCCTGAAAACACCATGCTGCAGATATTCACCTTTTCATCCAGTTTCATCAGCTCCTTGTCGAAGGCATCGCGCTCTCTGGGTGGAACATTGTAGGCCTTTCGCACCTGTTCCTTGAGCTTGTACTGCCCTTTTTCATCAAAAAAATCATTGTATGCCACCAGTTTTTTCTCTGTTCCGAGTATTTTTTTGATTTCCTCGTGGCTGCCCAGTTTGATAATCGGGACGCTGTACCAGGCTTCCGGGTCGAGTGCCATTCCCAGAATAATCTGATCGGAAGAAAGACCGAACAGCGATGAACTACGCGACAGTTTGCGCAGAATTTCTCCGGTGTAGGTATTCATCGGCTTGCATCTGCCTTTCAGATCCTGTACCCATATACTGCCGAACTGATCGGCATGATCTCGGTTAACCACCACGCCGGGGGGAGCGTCAGGACCAGCATAGGACAGCCGGGGAAAACACATGGCCAGAATAAAGGGCAAAAGCACCCCGAGTTGCCGCATGCGTTTTACCGAGTCGGACAACTGACGAAAACGGCTTTTGGGATCGAAGAATGTGAAAACCATACCAATAGTGAGAAGAAAATAACCAATGTAAGAGATCCACGTGCCCCAGAAATCGTGGTTCACGCTGAGATAAGTGCCCAGTTCATCAGGATCATAAGACGACTGAAAGAACCGGTAGCCACCATAATCAAGGATATTATTCATGAAAATACGCTGATTCAGGTTTACACCCTCCCCGGCATCGAGCAGTGTAACCTCGCTGGCGTATGAAGAGGCATTATTCGTTCCCGGGTACTTTTCCATGATAAAATCGCGCAGTTTAATGGCAAAAGGCAGTTCTCGCGTTCGGGCACCGTATGAAATAGCCAGACTGAGATTACCGTACCTTACAACCCGGGGAGTTCCGACAACACCCTGGCTGCCCACTACCACCACTTCCGTGGATTTATCACCCGACGACAGTTCAAGACGGAGAGCACCTTTGCTTTGCTGGGTCATTTTTTTCGAACCGGCTGTCATTTGAGCGCGTGCTTTGGGCTTGAAATCGCCGAATACGAAACTGTGCTGTCCGTCGGAGTACATACTTCGCAGCATCAGCGGATTCCATCCTCCGGGCATAATGGTGTCGCGCTGCTGTGTCGCCATCACCATCTGCATGAACGGAACGGGAGCCTTGAAGGTCAGGTTATTGTTATCGTACATGATATTGAACGCTTCCGGATCCTCCTGATTGCTAAAGTTAAACATTGTCCCGTACAGATTGGTCCGTTCCCCGAACCGGAGCGGAATCTCCTCACGACCGCCCGAGCCACCGAACACCACTTTCAACACAGGGCCGCCGGCATCATCTTCCACTATACTTTCAACAGGGTTGGGTACAAACTCAAGCAACTTCACCCTGATATCAGTACTGCCAATTCTGTATTCTTCATCAAAATGGTTTTCCCCGAGCGAGGCAAAAAGTACAGGCTCGTAGATTTTGTACTTCTTGCCGTTCAGAAGGGCCTCCATGCCGATGTAAGACTCTGATGAAAGGAAAGAGCTGGAAGTTTCTCCTTCACGGATACCCATCATCCCCTCGTAACCGAAGTATCGCGTCACGCCCGCACCTGCGAGAATAACGATGATTGCCAGGTGAAAAAGCAGAATCATCCATTTGCGCTGCTGAATCATCCTGTAGCGGAAAACATTCACAATCAGAGCAATACCAAACAAGACAAGCAGAACTTCAAACCATTTGGTCTTGAAGACGACCTTCTGTGCTGCACTCGTGCCAAAGTCATTTTCTATGAACGTTGCCACACCGATGGCTACTGCGAACAGCAGCATGTATAGCCCGGCTGCCGAGGTGGAGAAAAAACGATCCGCAATGAAAACTCCCGACTTTTTCAGGAGTTCAACAGTTTTCTTTTTGTTGAGCATAGTGTTAAAGGCGTTTTTGAAGGCACTCCCTGCATCAAGTGTCTTTTTACCTTACAAAGATAGTATCAGTTCTTGAAGTACAGGTCTATTTCCGTGGCACTAATATTCAAACAATTAAAATTTTTTTAATTATTTGACGTTTTGGATGTATCAGAGCAGCTGAGCAGAATTAAATTCATCCAGTCTATTGCCGGGTGTTCGCAGGTTTGGACAGAATGTAAAAATCGGAAGCCGATATTACTCCGATTGTGAGCAGATTGTGCAGTTTTCTCTCTACCTTTATCCTGTAAAAGAATTTTGCATGTCACCTCTTGCTCACAAGATTTACATCTTCACCCTTTCTTCCGTTGTAGTAATCACAGGCGTTTACCTATCTGCAACCGGCTATTCATACTACACAACTCCCCTGGAAGAGCGCTTCTATCACCCGCAGCATGAAATGTTTGAGCCAAGCGGCCTTTACGGCCACGGACTGGGTATTATCGGAACCTTGCTCATTCTGATCGGCGTGGTCATGTATATCGTCAGGAAGCGCTATCGCTTTATGGACAAGCTGGGTCGCCTGAAGTACTGGCTCGAGTTCCACATCTTTCTCTGCAGTCTGGGACCGCTCATGGTACTTTTCCATACAGCTTTCAAGTTTGGCGGTATTGTGTCTATTGCTTTCTGGAGTATGGTGGCGGTAGTGGCATCCGGCGTCATAGGCAGGTTTATTTACGTTCAGATTCCCCGCTCCATAGAGGGTCGTGCGCTTAATCTGCATGAAATTGAAGCTATGAAAGTCAATCTGGAACAACTGCTGAAATCAAACTACCAGCTGGATGAGAAAACCAGCAGGCACATTCATGAAGCCACGCTCCATGCTGCTGATATGTTTGGCGGATCCCTGATTTCAAATATTGTCAACAAACACCTGGAAGACAGAAAAAAGCTGAAAATTATACGCAAAGAGCTGAAAAGCAATAACTTGCCCAATAAAGAAATTAAAAAAGTACTCGCCCTGATTGGCAACGAGCTGAGCCTTCAGAACAGAATCAGCAGGCTTCAGACTATGCAGAAACTGTTCCGCTACTGGCACGTAGCCCACCTGCCTTTTGCGCTGATCATGCTGGTTATCGTGGTTATCCATGTACTAATTACCGTATCGTTCGGCGCTACCTGGATATTCTGATCCGGGATTTTCAATCTTTTCCACACCTGATTACCCTCCTATGGTCGAACAGCTCATCATTTACGGCGTTATACTCGGTTTCTGCGGACTCATTGTTTTCTACTATCTCAGAAAGATGAAGCAGGTATCCGACGAAACGGAATCGAAAATCGAACAGGCCAAACAGGATGGTCTGTTCGAGCCGGTTTCCCTGCATCCGGTGATTGATCTGGGTACCTGTATCAAAAGCGGCGCGTGCGTTACTGCTTGTCCCGAGCACGATATCCTGGGTATCATGAACGGCCGCGGAACGCTCATTAATGCCTCAAACTGTGTCGGACACGGTGCCTGCTTCCACGCCTGTCCGGTGGAAGCAATTTCGCTCGTGATCGGAACCGAGAAGCGCGGGGTTGATCTGCCGCATGTGAATCAGGACTATGAAACCAATGTACCCGGTATTTACATCGCAGGCGAACTGGGCGGCATGGGTCTCATCAAAAACAGCGTGGAGCAGGGTCAGGCCGCGGTGGACAGCATTGTCAGGAAGGGCCATAAAAGCATGTCGGATTTGCTCGATGTTGTGATTATCGGAGCCGGTCCGGCTGGTATAGCAGCCAGTCTGACGGCGAAGAAGCACCAGCTGAATTTCGTGACGCTGGAGCAGGACTCCCTCGGTGGCACTGTATTTACCTTTCCCAGGTCGAAAATTGTCATGACTTCTCCGATGGATCTGCCACTGCATGGAAAAGTCAAACTCTTCGATACCTCCAAATCGGAATTGCTGGATTTGTGGACCAGCGTTCTGTCTAAAAACCAGATCAGTATCCGGGAGCACACCAAAGTTGAATCTATCGTCAACGAGAGGACGCATTTTGTTGTCAATACGGGTCAGGGGGAGGTATATAAAACACAGAATGTGGTGATAGCCATTGGCAGGCGCGGGTCTCCCCGAAAATTGGGTGTACCCGGAGAAATGAGCGAGAAAGTGGCATACAGGCTGCTCGAACCCGAAATGATCTCGGGAAAACGCATCATGGTGGTGGGCGGCGGCGACTCTGCGATTGAGTCGGCATTGCTGTTGGCCGATCAGAACCAGGTGACACTCTCTTATCGCAGCGACTCATTCGCGCGCGCCAAGCCCAAAAACAGGGAAAACATTGCCGAGGCTATCAGAAAAAATAGCGTGGACGTCCGGTTTAACACCAATCCGACCAGTATCGAGGCGGATTATGTGCTGCTGTCAACACCGGAGGGCGAGGTTAAGATCCCGAATGACCAGATATATATTTTCGCAGGAGGTGAGTTACCCACCGATTTTCTGAAAAATGCAGGTATCGAAATCACGAAGCGATTTGGATACACCGTCAAGTCATACAGAAAATAATCAGCGTTTGGGCGGCAGTCCCATGCCGGGCATACCCGGCATTTTACCCATGGGCATATTGGCGAACTGGTGCATCAGCTTGCGCATTTGCTCGAAGTTGCGGATAAACAGGTTAATCTGGTCCAGATTCTGTCCGCACCCGCGCGCAATCCTTTTCTTTCTGCTCAGGTTGATCAGATCCGGATTGGCGCGCTCTTTCGGAGTCATGCTCTGAATAATAGCCTCGATGCGCACCAGTGCCTTGTCGTCAATAGGTGCATCCTTGAGGGCTTTGCTTACGCCGGGAATCATACCCATCAGGGTTTTCAGGTCGCCCATCTTCTTGATGGTCTGCATTTGTCCGAGGAAGTCGTTGAAGTCGAACTTGTTCTGCTTCATCTTCTTCTCCAGGCGCTTTGCCTCCTCCTCGTCGAAATCCATCTGAGCTCTCTCGACGAGAGAGACAATATCACCCATACCAAGGATTCGCTGCGCCATCCTGTCGGGATAGAACACATCCAGGGCTTCCATTTTTTCACCCTGAGAGACGAACTTGATAGGTTTGCCTACGGTATATTTGATCGAAAGTGCCGCACCACCGCGGGTATCACCGTCGAGCTTGGTGAGCACCACCCCGTCGAAATTGATACGGGTATTGAACGCTTCGGCGGTATTAACCGCATCCTGTCCGGTCATGGAGTCCACAACAAACAGGGTCTCGGTAGGCTGGATAGTCTTTTTGATAGCCTCCACTTCGTTCATCATAGCCTCGTCCACAGCCAGACGGCCGGCGGTATCCACGATGACTACATTATTGCTGTTTGCCTTCGCATAAGCGATGGCATTTTTGGCAATTTCAATCGGGTTTTTGTTTTCGACCTCCTTGTAAATCGGTACGCCCACTGTTTCCGAAAGGACTGTCAGCTGGTCAATAGCGGCCGGGCGATAAACGTCGCAGGCGACGAGCAGCGGATTGAGCTTGCGCTGTTCCTTGAGAAATTTGGCCAGTTTTCCGCTGAAAGTCGTTTTACCGGAGCCCTGCAGACCAGCGATCAGGACCACCGCCGGACTGCCCTTCACGTTGATGCCAACGCTTTGGCCACCCATGAGTTCCGTCAGTTCATCCTGCACGATTTTGACCATCAACTGGCCAGGATTCACGTTTTTGAGTACGTTCTCCTTGCCAAGAGCCTTGTCGCGCACCTTGTCGGTAAACTCCTTGGCGATCTTGTAGTTCACGTCGGCAGAAACCAGCGCGCGGCGTATCTCCTTGATACTCTCCGCCACGTTGAGTTCTGTGATTTTGTGTTTACCGGTGACGACCTTGAAGGCCGATTCTAAGCGATCGCTGAGACTTTCGAACATAGTAATGATGGTTTGGGATTCAGATTACATCCACGCGAGGAATGGTTCTTCAAGAAGGTGTTTAAGCTCGACGAGGAATCGGGCGGCATCTCCGCCGTTGATAACGCGGTGATCCCAGCCAATGGTGACAGGCATCATCAGTCGCGGCTCGAAGGACTTTGAAGACTCCTGCCATACCGGCTCCATTTGTGCGGCCACCACACTGAGGATAGCTGTTTCGGGCCAGTTGACAATAGATATCATGTTGGTACCGCCGATTCCGCCTATATTGG
The DNA here is from genome assembly GCA_903925535.1 of uncultured Bacteroidota bacterium. Lineage (GTDB taxonomy): Bacteria > Bacteroidota > Bacteroidia > Chitinophagales > Saprospiraceae > M3007. The sequence continues at coordinate 7,698 of CAIYFY010000160.1, forward strand.
AGATGGTAAATGTACCTCCCTGAATATCGCTCATGGCCACTTTGCCTGCCTTGGTGCGTCCGGTGATATCAGCCAGGTCAATGGCTACCTGTGTGAGACCTTTTTTGTCAACATTTTTGATATTTGGTACGAAAAGGCCGTTTGGCGTGTCCACTGCGATACCAATATTAACGTACTTTTTGTAAATTACTTCGTTGGTATCCAGATCCAGACTGGTATTGAAGATGGGTAGTTTGTCTATCACCAGTGCCACCGCCTTGGCGATAATTGCCGTCATGGTGAGGCTTCCACCAGCCGCTTTCACCTGATCCTTGTACTGCTGGCGCAGTCCTTCGATTCGGGTGATATCAATTTTTTCAGAAATCCAGGCATGCGGTATGGTCTGTTTGGCGTAAGACATGGCCTCTACCGTCTTGATAGCCACATTGCCCTGTGCCTTGCGCTCTGTTTCACCGAACTTGCTGAAGTCGGGCAGCGGCTTGCGTGCCACAGCACCGACAACAGAGCCGCCGCCGGTATCCACCTTGCGCTTCACATAATCCACCACATCCTTGTACGAAATGCGGCCGGACCCGTCGGCAGGCCGGATATCAGACAGATTGACACCAAATTCCTTTGCGCGCTTGCGGGCGAGCGGGGACACACGCAGGGAGCCGGGTGCAGCAGCCTTCTCAGATACCGGAGCCGGAGCAGGCGTTGGAGCTGGAGCAGGCGTTGTTACCGGAGCAGGAGACGGAGTTGCAGCAGGGGCAGGGGCTGCCGGGGCTGCGGGAGCCGCTTCGCTGGTTTGCAGGCGAAGCACAGGTGTGCCTTCGGTTACTTCATCGCCTTTTTTTACAAGAACCTCTTCAACCACGCCGTCAACATCGACGGGCATCTCGGCATCCACCTTGTCGGTGCCGACTACGAGTACCACCTGATCTTTGCTGACCTTATCACCGGGCTTTACCAGGATGTCAGTTACTTTACCACTGACGCCGTCGCCAAGAGAAGGAAGTTTGAATTCGTATGCCATATCTGAATGGATTTTATCCCTTTATTCGTGTGATAAACCGGATATTCCGGATGAACTTCAATTCGGGCCGCAAAGATGCTGTAAGTTTGCGGGAAAATATCAATCTTTAGCCCTAAAATGTGCATCGCCATGCCAAAACGATATACACTGGAGGCCGGAAACCTGGCCAACATGCGCGCTGTGGAGTTTGAACTCCCGGCACCCAAATCAGACGAGGTCAGTATTGCGGTAAAGGCCATCGGCCTGAACTTCGCCGATGTTTTTGCCATCTGGGGATTGTACGGAGCTACACCGGAAGGAGCTTTTACGCCCGGACTCGAGTATGCCGGCGTCGTAGAGCGTGTCGGGTCCGATGTTTCGCATTTGAAACCGGGCGACCGTGTCATGGGTGTTACCCGCTTTGGTGCCTACACCACGCACCTCAACATTGACGCACGCTATGCCATTCCTTTGCCGCAGGACTGGAACTTTGAACAGGGCGCAGCGTATTTGGTTCAAACGCTGACTGCATATTATGGTATGGTTCACCTTGGTGCCATGCAAAAGAATCAGGCGGTACTGATACACAGCGCCGCAGGTGGCGTCGGACTGCAGGCCGTGCAGATTGCGCGGGCGTACAACTGCTACACGATCGGCACCGTAGGCAGCGAGAGCAAGGTTGAATTTGCACTCGGGAAAGGATACGACAAGGTAATTGTCCGGGGTAAAAACTTCAAAGACGATTTAAAAGCCGCTCTCGATGGCAAGCCGCTGGAGCTGGTGATGGATAGTGTCGGGGGCGACTATTTCACCATTCCATTCCGGATGCTGGCGCCCATGGGACGTGTCATCGTATTCGGTTCGGCAAGATATGCGGCCCCGGGCGACAAACCCAATAAGTGGCACATGCTCAAACTGTGGCTCCGTCGTCCGAAAATTGATCCGCAGATTCTCCCCGAGAAAAACAAGGGCGTACTCGGATTCAACCTGATCTGGCTGTACGAACGGGCATGGCTGATGCATCAGCTGCTGAAAGAACTGGAAGCGCTGAATCTGGAAGCCCCGCACGTAGGGCATGTTTTCCCCTTTGAGCAGTTGCCCGATTCCGTCCGGCTTTTCCAGACAGGTAAAACGGTGGGGAAGGTGGTAGTGACAGTGTGAATAGAGGCATTTATTCATGGGTTACCCGGTAATATGCCGGGAGCAATGAATGGTCGGACATGTCCGGTCATATTCCTGTAATCCTGAACAAGTTCTAAGCAAAAAAGGACGTTTCCGGTACTGCTTTGATACAGTACTGAAGTAATTTCTACTCGCCAACCACCCTGAAAGAAAACCAACTCTGTTGAATGAAGCATATCTTTATTGGAATTCTCCTATTGTTGCTATGGACAGATTCCTGGTCTCAAACAAGTCTTACCTGGTCATATTTTACCAGCAAACGAAAGGAATACCCGGTTCTGTCCCCTCTGAATGACAAAATGCGCACGCATTATGTCGGCCTTCAGGTGGATGTCAGGCTGCTGAAAAATGACTTCCAGGGTTTTTTCCTGCAACAGGCGGGTTTCCGACTAGATGCTTCTTCCGGTACTACGCAGTGCTTCGAAGCAGTGTTTCACCCGCATCCTGCTGAAATTGATCCCATGACCATTGAGGTGGAATTGCTGGCTTACGATATCCGTCGGCCGGAAGCTCCGGTGGCCCGTTACCGGGGACAAATGCACAATCTGCAGATAGACCAGGAACGGCGCTCAGTCCGCTGCCAACTTCCGGTAGACCTTCCGCTGGATAGCTACCATGCCTTTGTTCTTCGTGCACTACCGCCTTTTCATACCATGCCCATTGGAAAATACCGGGAATACAATAATCAACCCCTTCAGGAGGGGCCCTGGGCAGCGGATACCCGCAAAGAGGTGTTTATCTATGCCCCCGTTCCGGGGATACGCGATTATGAACGTCCACCCAGCGAAAATTCAGTACCGGGACCGGGATTAGTGTACAATGAATATGGCTTTCCAATCACCACCACTCAGGCTTATTGGAGTAAAAAAGGCAGTAATTACGCGCATTCCTTTGAACAGAATGGGCTGTATGGGATGAAAGCGCAGGATGGAACGGTACTAATTTCTCCGGAATACAGCCAACTTCAATATGCCTACAATGGGCTGATGATTGCCACCAAAGGGGGGAAAACAGGCGTTATTAATGAGGCGAATGCAGTGGTAATTCCATTTATTTATAAAAACCTGGAACTGCTGTACCGCAATCCCCAGGATCCAGCACCTAAGGGGGTACGGTTGGAGGAGCTCCGCCTGATCGCTCGCAAAGAGGAGGATTTGGTGGGGATTATTGATGGGCGCGGGAAGGTAGTGGCCCCTTTTCAGGCTAACCGCCTTGCTTACGCCCATTATTTCTACCCGGCTACCCGACACAGTGGGGGCTTAATGAGTACTCCTGCACCGGAGTATGCCCAGGTGCGCCGGCAATCGGCCCTGATTTACGCTTCTGAGCCAGCCGGAGCCGTTAATGGAGATGGAAAATTCGTTCTCCCGCTGGAATACCGTTCGGTAGAGTTGAACTACTCGTCCTTTCATCCAGAATGGGTACAGGTTTTAAAAGGGGATAGCCTTGGGCTGTTTGACCTGAATGGAGACTGGGTATTTCCACCCGGGAAATACCATTCGATTGGTTATTTACAATTGATCAATCCCGAACTAATGGGTACTCCGGCACTACTGGTGGTTACCGCTGATACGCCTGAAGATGCCGACGGCGTCTCGTACCGGAAAGCAGGGCTGATAGATAGCCTGGGAAACCAGGTACTTCCCGCTGAATACGATGGTTTTGGCCTTTCCTTTTACTGGAATAATCAATTGTATTGCTGGGCACAAAAACTTGGAAAATGGGGCTTGGTAAACCGCTCCAACCAGGTCTTGATTCCCTTTGAACACCCTCAGCCTTCTCGTAGGATCCAACTGGAGGGGAAGCCACACTTTACCGTACAGGATCCTGTTTCTCGCCGCTGGAGCTTGCTTTCGATCGAAAACCAACAAGTCGTGCCTCCTAATTATCTTTTGCTAGAGCATGGAAGCGATCAGGTCCTGCTGGCAGTGGATACCTTGTACAAAACCACCCTGATCAATGCTCGTGGACAGCGCCTTCTGCAGGAGGAGTACTCCGATATTCGACGGTTGCGGTATGGCTATTTCAGCCTATTTCAGCAGGGGAAAGCAGGAGTGGCGGATCCAAATGGAAAGGTGCTTTTTAAGCCAGAATACACTTCAGCCTACCCGGAATCTTACCTTCCGGGTATGAAAACCTATTTTAACGCAAAAAATATTCCAGAAGAAGAGGTGGTTACCGTACTTGTCAAGGACAATGTTTCCTGGGCATTACTGCGAAATGGAACCTTAATCAATATCTAAGCACCCTATCGGATGCAAAAAATACTAAGAAATAAGTCAGGGCTGGTAACCGTGCTGATCCAGTTGGGCTTGTTGCCTGTTTATTTGTTTGCCCAACAACTGGAGTGGGATGAGGCGAAAGCCGTGGAGGATTTACCCCCTGGCCCCAAAGGCCATTATGAACGGTTTACAGAAAAAGATAAAATGGGGTACCGGGATGCAAAGGGCAAGGTCATCGTACCTGCCAGGTATGATCATTTACCCCCCTCCGCCCAGTCTTTCATGCTGGTCCGCCAGGACGGTGCTTTTGGGGTGATCAACCATCTGGGGGAAGTGCTGGTACCATTTGGCCTTTACCAACAGCTTTTGCTGGAGCAGGGTTACCGGCTGGAAGAAATAGATAAAGAGGATATTGCCAGGGTGGCGGAGGTAGAAAAAATTGGAATTCTAGCACAAAAAGCCGGTTATTTTGGCCTAATCAATCCCTTGGGGAAGGTAGTAGTCCCTCTGGAATATGAAATTGGCAAATTTGCCGGGGATCAGCAGTACTTGTTCTTCAGGGAAGGGAAGTGGTGGCTCTGGAACAGCTCCGGTCAACTTCTTTTACAAGAGGGCTTTGATTATGCCCAGCAGGTACCAGGTGGTCTGATTCTTGCCAGAGAAGGGAAAGAAGGGTACTGGATGCCACCAAATGAGTGGGTGCTGCCTCTACAGTACGTTGAAATTCGGCCAGACCCACATTATCCCATCCTGCTGGTCACTCAGGGAGGAAGTACCCGACAGTTTACCCCTCGAACCCGACTGTTTTCGGACTATGCCGGACCAGCTTTACGCTCCCTGGATACCCTACCAATCAGGGGGCAGAAAGCGCCGTATTTTATGATTCGCCACCGAGGTCGGGATCGGTATGGACTGGGCCATGTAGTGAAAGGTCACCTTTTGCCACCAGTGTACAGTTATATTTTTCCGTTGGCGGACTTCCGTTTTTTTGGCGCTTCATTGGATTCCCGAATAGCCTTGTTTGATTCCCTGGGGCAGCAGAAAACACCCTTTTGGTATCAAATACTGGCAGATGTGTCTGGAAATCCCTCCCTTCTGATTGCTCAAAAAGGCACTGAACAGTTTTTGCTGCGCCTACAAGATGGGCAGCTCACCAGTAAAACGGGTTATTCGAAGATTTTTGATTTAAAAAATGGCTGCTTTGGCGCCTCTGACGGGAATCTGCTGGCATTCATCAATGAGCAGGGAGAGCGCTTGACGCAACATAAATACGCTGCTCTGGTAGCCCCCTCCAGCGCCCAGCAAGAATGGGCAGCCCAACAGAAGCCCCCGCGCCAATTGCAGGCAGTGGCTACCCTGGAGTCATTGAAACAACGGGGTCTGGATGCGCAAGGAAATGAGTTTGACTTAAACAACTACTAAATACAATAGTTCGTGAAGTTTTTCCCGGACGATCCTGCTGAACCCCAGAGCCCAA
>CAIYFY010000161.1 GCA_903925535.1 uncultured Bacteroidota bacterium
CTTTAGATATCGTTCTAATTTCCAAACAAATTCAAGGAACACAGCCGCTATCGAGTCCCTACGATATTATCGCCGCCGATGCCAACAAGTCCAATTCCGTTACCACCTTTGATATCGTGGAAATTCGCAAACTGGTGCTCGGAGTGTATCAGAGTCTGCCCGACAACAATTCCTGGCGGTTTGTGGACAAGTCACATGTGTTTGTCAATCCGAATGATCCGTTCCTGACCAGTTTCCCCGAGAGCCGTACGGTACAGCAAATGCAGACCAGTCAGCTGAGCGACGACTTCGTGGGTATCAAAGTGGGGGATGTAAACGGAAACGCCATCTCCAGTTCTGCAGCCGGTCCGGCCGACGACCGTACAACAGGCACACTGATACTGGATACCGATGCCCGGGCCGTCAGTGCCGGAGATGTATTTGAGCTGACATTCAGCCCGGTCTCGGAAGTGGCCGGTTATCAGATGACAATCAAACTCAGCGGACTGGAACTGGCTGCGCTGCCAGCCGGCGACCGGGTGAATGCCGGGAATTTCGGTGTCTTTGGCGATGCTGTTACAGTCTCGGTGAGTGAGTCTGCGCCCTTTACACTCCGTTTCCGGGCTCTCAGGAGCGGCAAAGTCAGTGAAATGCTGCAAACTTCGCACCATATTACCCGTTCCGAGGCCTATGTGACAACCGGAGATATTGTGGAAAGGTGGGATGTGGCCCTGCGGTTCAACGGCGGAACAGGCAGTGTCCTGAACACTGCGGGCTTTGAACTTCTGCAGAACGTACCCAATCCTGTTGGAAGCAGTACAGCCATTGCGTTTAATCTGCCCGAAGGCGGCGATGCGACGCTGGTAATCAGTGACGCAAGCGGTCGTATACTGAAGACAATAAACGGCACGTACCCCCGCGGCCTGAACACAGTGATGCTGAAGCGCCAGGATCTGGAGCCGGGAGTGCTGTTTTACCAACTCAACTCCGGGGAATTTACGGCAACCAGAAAAATGATTATTGCCGAGTAAAAAATCACAATACCCGTGCGAAGCGCGGTGAATCAGATCCGGCGACGGTCTTTTTCACCGCGCTTCGCCATTTTTTTGCTTCATAAAATAAAAAAAAATAATACAATGACTGAAAAAACCATTTTTGGCACGATTTTTTAATAATGTATTTTCACACAAAAGCGTGCAAGATGTGGACCTTACAGTTTTGTGTTACCATTCTTTTTAATCCATAATCACCTGCTTCGGTCAGGCTAAACCAATTGTTTCCATGAACATTCGCATTTGTTCTGTCATAGCAGCCGTGTGGCTGCTCGGCTCCTCGAGCCTCAACGCCCAGGTAGAGTTTTCGCTTCCCTATGTGAACAACGCAGCACCGGGCTCTGTCAAGAATCTGCCTGTCAGGGTGGCCAACTTCGACAGCATCGTTTCCATGCAGTTTGTTATACGCTGGAATCCTGCCATCATAAAATATACCGGAATTGACGGTTTCGGTACTCTCCCCAACCTTGGTCTCACCAATTTTAATGTTACCAAAGCCGTTGACAGCGGATATGTTCGCATACTGTGGGAAGGCCCCAACTCCTTTCCCGGCGTAACACTGCCTGATGGCTCTACAATTTTTCGCTTGAAATATAACGTAATCGGGCCTGATACGAGCAGCACACCGGTCAGATTCACGGAAATTACCTACTCATTTCCCTTTACAGAATTCGAAATTGTGAAGGTGGTAGCTCCGGACAGTACCCTGGCGGCCCTCGCTGAGCAGGACTGCCGCCTCGTCAACGGATTTGTTGCTGTAGGTTATACGGTATCTGCTGATGAGCCTGACAATGGTGAATTTGAAATGCAGGTGGCTCCCAACCCCTTTTCGGATAAAACTACAGCTTCGTTCTCGCTTGAGCGCACATCGGATGTGCAGGTAACTGTCACAGATCTTGCAGGGCGCATTATGCATCGGCAGGAGTTGCGCGGGCTGAACAATGGCACACATCAACTGACGTTCGGAAGAGAGATATTCCCGGCAAAAGGGACATATTTCCTCACCATACAGGCCGGGTCGCAGACAACCGTCCGGCCACTTTCATTCCAATAACCGAACCTTTTCCTCACTAATTATCCCTCAATTTCATTCATAGGTATGAAACCCATTATCACGATGCTTTGCGCAGTTTTCATTGCGCTTTCAGGCCAGGTGAGTGGCCAGAATATGAGCACCAGTTTCGTAGTGTCTCCGAGTTCAGGCCCAGGCCCTTACCCGGTGGGTACCCAGGTAAAAGTTGACTTCAAGGTGAATAATTTCACAAAAATAGTGTCAGTACTGTACCCGATCAAGTACAATGGGACCCTCCTTCGGTTCGATTCGATTACGAATCCTGCCCTGCCGGGTTACACGGACTTGCTTCCGTCTTCTCACCCGACATCTGGCGTTATCAAGATTACCTGGTTCCCCAGTCCACTCGATTATCCTGATGGCTACACTATCCCGGGTTCCAACGTAACACTGATGAGTATCTGGTTTACGATACTGGCTGATGGCGTTTCTTCGGTGAATATGGCCACGAATATTCCCAATACACCTATCGAGGTGATCAATTCTGCGGGTAATGAGGTGTTCAACAATTCGATTTTCAATAGTGGAGGAAGCAGTGGAAACGGTGCCAGTATTACCGGTGGCGCCGGCGCACCGCCGCCGCCGCCCCTCAGCGGATTCAAGATTATTGCTACAGATGTGCATGCCAAACAGGGGAATCGCGTTTGCGTACCGATTTCTGTGAATGATTTCGACAATATTCAGCTGTTGCAATTCGCCATGCACTGGGATCCGACCAAACTTGCCTACGAGTGTGTAAGGGGAGCAACAACGCCGCTGGTGCCGGTCTTTAATGCGCCTGCCGCTGCTCCGGGAACCCTGCTGCTTCAGTGGGAAGATCCGAACCTGCTCGCCGGTACGGGTGTAACACGAGCGGATGGCAGCAGAATATTCGAGGTCTGCTTCAATGCTACGGGTGCCCCCGGCACGGAGTCTGCCTTTACTATTGACGGTTTTGGATTCGGTTTTCCGCCCGACTTTACTACTCAGTTCGCTGAAGCGGCCAATGCTGCAGGAAATAATCTTTGGGTGAACGGATCTACCGGGGTGCCTGCCAGGGTTTTCATACAGCCCGAACCTCCCGTTGCCACTGCTGTCACTTTCACGGCAGATCAGGATACTGTTGGCCCGAACATGAATACCTGTGTTGATGTGAAGGTGAAAAACTTCACCACGATCACCGAGGCCGAGTTCGCTATGACTTACGATGCTACGAAACTTACGTTCGTAACACCGGTAACCATACCCGCCACCACCCTTAATCTGGCTGCGGCCAACTTTACACATGCCGTAAATGCCGGTACAGGTACCCTCAAGTTCAAATGGGCTAACAACGCCGGGGTCACTGTTGCGGACAATACAGCTATTTTCTCTGTATGCTTCACCGCCGTTGGTGCTTCCGGTTCTGTAGTGCCGGTCAATTTCGCCACTACATCCTGTCCCAACCCGACGCCGCTCGCGGTAATGAAAAAAACAACCACGATCGCAGGTACGACGTTCAGATTTGATGCCGGCTCTGTAACCATTAAAGCACAGAACGGGCCGCCTGCGCTGGCTGGCACCTCTCCGTTGTGTAACGGTGCCGCAACCGGTGCTGTTGCCAACACGCCGAATGGTACTGCTACCGCTTATATATGGTCTAACGGAGCTACTACACAAAATCTTGCTGCCGTTGCTGCCGGTACATATACAGTAACCATTACATACGGTTCCAGCGGAACGAGTACAGCTTCCGTTACACTTACTGCACCGCCGGCAATCACAATTTCGCAGACCGCCACGCAGGTGTCGTGCTTTGGAGGTAACAATGGCAGTATTGATATCACACCCAACGGTGGTACTGCCCCTTATGTCTATGCATGGGCTGGCCCCATGATGTTCTCTCAGAGCACGCAGGATGTTTCAGGTTTGAAAACCGGCAACTATGTGGTAACCATCACAGACGCCAATCAGTGCCAGTTTACATCCTCCCCGATAAATGTGGGTCAGCCAACGCCCATGAATATTCCGAATAACAATATCGTGGTTACCTCGCTAAGTTGTTTCGGAGGAAGCAACGCGGCAGTAACCATCAACCCTACCGGCGGTACATCGCCTTATACTTTCATGTGGTCAAATAATGCTACAACGCAGAACCTGAGCAACTTGTCTGCCGGAACGTATAATCTGACCATTACCGACTCCCGCTCGTGCACGTACGTGTACCCGAATGGATTTACCATATCCAACCCGCCCCAGATGACGGTTTCTGTCGGTGCCAAAACGGATGTAAAGTGTTTCGGCTCCGCCACAGGTACTGCCACCATTACTGTCAACGGCGGAACAGGCAATAAAAACTACAGCTGGCGCCGGGTTTCCGACAACGTGCAGGTTTCTCCCGACCAGAATCCGGCTAACCTGCCGGCCGGCACATTCAATGTCATAGTAACAGATGCCGCCGGTTGTACTGCCACGCTGCCTAACCCGGTAGTGATTGCAGATGCTCCGTCAGCGCTTAACGTCACACATACATCAACGCCCGGACTGTGTTTCGGTCAGGCTACAGGCTCTATTGACCTTACTGTAAACGGAGGCTGGGGAAGTTATACATACGACTGGCCCGGTGCGCTTCAGGATAACATACAGGATCAGCCTTCTGTGTCCTCCGGTACCTATGTCGTAACGGTTACTGACAATGGTGGTTGTACAGCAACCCGCTCCATCATGGTCGGTGGCGCACAAACCGCTATCCAGGGTGGTAATCCTACGGTAACACCGGTTCTGTGCTTTGGCCAGACCAATGGCAGCGTCTGTATTAATCCCTCAGGTGGTAACGGAGCTCCCTATTCAGTTACCTGGGGTGGTACGTCATCCGGTACGGGCAACTGCCTGCTCAATGTCGGAGTGGGCGCCTATTCAGCCACGATCTCCGATGCACAGGGATGTACCAGCACTGTCGCAGCTGTTTCCGTGACGGGCCCCTCTGCCGCGCTGTCGCTGAGCCCTCCGACCCCGCTGGTGGCCAATCCTGTTGCCGATCTGGATATAACTGTTTCCGGCGGTACGACTCCCTATGTTTACGCATGGTCCAATCTGGCTACTACGCAGGATCTCACTGCTGTCGGCCCCGGTACCTATGGTGTCACTGTGAACGATGCCAACGGATGCTCGGTATCCGGCTCTTATGGCGTACAATCTCCCAACGTACTCAACGGCGCGACCGCCACGGGTTCACCTGCCTGCTCGGACGACGGCAAACTGGTAGTCAATATGCCCGCAGCTGCGTCTGGCTCCGGACCCTTCAAGGTGAAATGGTGTAACGGACTCATTTGCGACAGTACAACAACAGCTTATGTGCCTTCTTACGAAATCACAGGACTTGTTGCAGGTGTTTACAGTATCACGGTTACTGCAACATCAAATGGTAATGTGATCACACTGAATGCCCAGGTGGTTCAGAGTCCGCCTGCACAATTGAGCCTTATCACACTGGTTCAGCCTTATGATGACTTCCAGAACGGAAGTATCTCTCTGGCACCGGCATCCAACTGTACTATTCAGTGGTGGAATGGTTCAACCTCCAGCTTTTTGAATAATCTGGACTCAGGTCTTTATGTAGTTACCATCAGAAATAATCTCCCCGGAGGTTGTACCGATACAGTGCACATAAGACTGTTCCGCCAGTACCAGAATTTTATCGCCCAGATTACCCAGGAAATTGATCCAAGTTGTGGTGGCCAGAATAACGGCTCGATCAGCATAGCTGTTTCGGGCGGAGATGGTCCTGACTATACATATCAGTGGAGTGGTCCCAATGGTTTCACCAATGCAAGTCAGAATATTTCAAATCTTGCGCCGGGCAACTATTTCGTAACAATATCGGATGCCAGAGATTCTGTCAGGGTGCTTGGCCCCATTGTTCTGGCAACGCCGACTACGGTGGATATCACCAATGTGAATGAGCTCTCGATTACACCCGGTGGCACGCAGGTAAGTGGCGCCGAAGATTGTGATGGTGTAGCCAGCCTGGTTTATGTCGGTGGGGTAGGCAATGTAACTATCGCCTGGAACAACGGCGTAACCACGCCTGTAAACAGTACCCTCTGCGGAGGTGAATACTCTGTAACGGTTACTGACTCTCAGGGTTGTACAGATGTGTGGACGGGTGAACTTACAGCGCCTCCTGCCCTTGCTCTCACCAGCACAGCACTTAGTCCGAAATGCTTTGGTCTGTCAAATGGTTCAGCCAAAGTCTTTGTTTCGGGTGGAGTTGAGCCTTATCAGGTGCTTTGGCCCAATAATCAGTACGATCAGTTTGTATTTGCATCTACCTTCTCGCAGGCTATCGGCCTTGACGGAGGAGATTATAAAGTAACCATTACCGATGCCAACGGCGTACAGAAGATATTCAATGTGAATGTCCCGGAACCACAGCCATTCGCGGTAGAATTTGCAACGGTTGATCCTACCGAGGCAGGTGTCTGTGATGGAGAGCGAATTATTACTGTAAACGGTGCAACGGCTCCGATATCCTATACATGGGCCAGCAGTCGCTCGCGTCAGAACGGAAACACCGAAAGGGCTGATGAACTGTGCGCCGGTGATATCGTCACCTATATTATTCAGGATGCGAACGGATGTTCGCTGACTGTGAGCGATACAGTGCCCTATCCGCCCGATGCTTGCTTCGATGTCCGCCCGGTACTTACTCCCGGTGAACAGGATGGAAATAACGACTTCGTTTACATCACCTGTATTGAAGGCACCGACCATACCATCGAAATTTACAACCGCTGGGGTCAACTGGTGTTCCAGACAGATTCGTACTCCAATAATATTGCCGATCCGCTGACTACTTTCACTGGATTCACCCGTACGGGTCAGGCGCTTGCAGAAGGGGTATACTACTACGTGCTCACCGTTGTTGATTCAACCGGCGAACGACGACAGATCAAGGGACACATCAACCTCATAAAATAATCACTCCTCCCATCAATTGATTGTTAATCGTTTGACAAAACAATGAAAAAATTACTCTCCATACTGACATTCTCTCTTGCAGTTGTTGCTGCAAGAGCGCAGGAACAGGCTGTTTATTCTCAGTACCAGGTTTTCCCGATTCTTGTCAACCCGGGCTATACCGGCTTTGAAGAAAAGCATCAGGTACTCGTTAACGCACACGCATCCTGGCTCGGATTCCCGGGAAGCGCCAAAACCTACACCTTGTTATATAATGGTCCGATAGGTGACAAGCTCGCTTTGGGCGGCGGCCTTTTCTCTGAACAGATAGGCGATGTATCTTCTACCAAGCTGATGCTTAACTATGCCTTCAGATTCAAATTGCAGAAACTGAATATCGGAATTGGTCTCTCAACCGAATTCCTCAACCGTTCAATAGATGCATCACTGCTCAGCAATCTTAATGTAGATCGCAATGATCTGGTGCTGGAAGGCCTGGTTGATGGACAGCAGATATTTGATGCAACACTCGGTGGGCATCTGCAGTATGATAACAAATTCTTCCTTTCCGCGGCGCTGCCCAATGCCATCAGAACGCGACTGGATGAAGTTCCCGTTGATGGTGGTGGCAGCTCGTCAGATGGTCAGCATTACCTTTTTCAACTGGGTTATATTCTCAATGTACCCGCACAGAATTTCAAGGTCGTGCCATCGCTGACTTTCCGCAAATTCAGAAACACGCCTTCACAGGTTGATATAAACGTACAAGGACGCTTCATGGAAGACAAGTTGATAGCTGGCCTGACTTTCCGTCCCGGAGTGAACGGCGCAGCAGTATGTCTGCTCGGAACCAAAATCAACCAGTACAATGTTTTTTACTCATACGAACTGTCGTTCTCTGATTTCCAGCGCTACAATGGTGGCTCACATGAAATTAGTATAGCCTACAGCCTCGACCGCAAAGCAAAAGCTGCTCCTCCGGAAAGCGATAAATAAAATCTCAGACTGTCTTTAACAATTGGTTTTTGGGATGGCCTCTCTCCTTGATGTAGGAGGGGGGCTTTTTTGATTTTTGTTATCTTTTTTTGTATTATTTGAATAATGCCAGTACCTTAGCGCCGTATATTCCCTTTTGGCTTTTAATCCGTCCTCCGGTACCCCGGAGTTGCCCGCTTCATTCCGGCCTCCCGGTTCGTATCGGCATCTCCTGACCGGCATCCCTTATCAGACCAGTCCAATCGTGGCACAATATTTGCAGAGTAACTTCTGCAATTCTCTTAACTGTATAGTACAGGGGTTTTCTCTGTCTAATCTCATGAAGAAACACTTGACCCGGCCATTTTATGGCTTGTCATTTTCACACTAGCGCAACATTTGACGCGGCACTGCTGCGTCAGTGGTGCGCTTTTGTTTTTTAAATCGCTCTTTTTTTATCAAACAAATTTTTAAAACATGAACAAAGTAATTTCACAATTCAAGGCGTTCCTGACGGCACTCCTTCTTGTGGGCGGATTCATGACGCTGGCTGACTGTGCACAGGCGCAGTCCAATCTCCAGCCTCAGTCCACCAACGGAGTGAAAATTCCTGTCACAGGCGCCTGGGCTGATGCCAATCAGGCAGTTTCACTGCTGGGCACTGCCATCCAGAATGCCGAGGCTGTGTTGAGTTCCGGCACTCCGGTCAATCTCGAATACAGCAAATACAAGCTGTATTTTCTTCAGCTCACTCAGGACGCAGTTTCCAAGGGCGTTCCTGTAAACAAGGCTGTTCAGGTAAGCTTCGATATTGTATCGGGCGAAGTTCAGCCTGATTCAGGCATCTCTTCCGTGACTGCCAATGATTTGCAGGTGATGTTCAAGGAGGTGGTTGATCTTCTGACAAACTGATCCGGCTTTTCCCTCGGAAGTCTTTTTTTGTAAACTAATTAATCATTCGTAACTCATGACGAGGAAAATATACACAAGTTTTCTCTCTGCGGTGTTGTTGCTGTTCACTGTGGCGCTAAACGCCCAGGTTTATAACGGTAGCACTGTCAATACCGCGGGCAACAGCCTTGTCCCTTCAACGGGAACCGGCGGTTGTACGGTCGCCCCGCAGAATACGGGCGGCACATCCTTCCAGGTTAACGTTACCGGTGTTTCTGCCGGCAATGTACTCGGTCTGGTAAGGCTTAACATGACCCACACCTGGGACAGCGACCTTAACTTCTGGCTGGAGAACCCGACTGGAGGCAGAATCGAACTGTCAACAGCCAATGGTGGCAGTGGTGACAACTTCACCAACACTGTTTTCTGTGACAACGCCCCTGCGTCCATCACAACGGGCACCGCTCCTTTCACCGGTAACTTCCGCCCTGAAGGTGGTCTCTACACCTACACTTGCGGTGTTGCAACTACGTTCAACGTGAACACACTCGCAGGTATGGGAGCGGCTGACGGTTTTTGGACGCTCCGCTTCATGGACTCTGCCGGTGGTGACATCGGAACCATGCTCAGCTGGTCGCTCGAATTCGGCCCGAACTGCTCATTCGTTCAGCCTCAGCCGCTGGCTCCGATTTCTCTGGCAGCCAACAACCCGGCTATCTGCGGCGCTCAAAACGTGCCTGTGACTGCTCCAACCCTGTCTTGCGCAGGCGGCGGCAGCGCCAGCATGTCTGTATTCCTTAATGGCGTACTGATTAACCCAAGCGTTCCATCCGGTGGTACTTTCACTGTGTCCGGACCTGCTGGTTCTCACGTGCTTCGTTACGTGCTCCCGAACTGTCAGGAGCGCACACAGGCACTCACTATCACTGACGGAGCGCCTCCGATCATCACCTGCCCTGCCAGCGTAACGCTGAACCTGGGTCCGGGTGCATGCTCTACCTACTACGACTACTCTGTCCTGTTCTCTGATAACTGCCCGCTGACACTCAACGGAACAGTAAATCACCCGATTGACTTCAACAACGGTCAGGCAGGTGTGATGTTCGATATCACAAACACAGGTGGTGCACCTGTTAATATAGTGAACTTTACCCCGTCTCTCGACCCGGGTACGTGGCC
>CAIYFY010000162.1 GCA_903925535.1 uncultured Bacteroidota bacterium
TACCACATCACTTTTTTCTTTTTTCTCATGCGTACTGGCACAGTAAAATTTTTCAACACCACAAAAGGCTTTGGTTTCATCATTGACTCTTCCACCGGCGAAGAGATTTTTGTCCACGTGAGTGGCGTCGTAGGCGATATTCGCCAGGGCGACACCGTCACATTCGAAACACAGAAGGGCAAAAAAGGCGTGAATGCAGTTAACGTGCAGCTTGCTTAAGCGCAGCTGACCTAATAAATATTCATTCCTGACTCCGGGGGCTATCAGCCTCCGGAGTTTTTTTTATATTTTTTTGGAACGGGTACAGGAGGTACTCCGAGGATATCCAAAACCGCGCTGATGCAGCAGCACCTGCACGGCCTGAGTCAGCAGGCCTGGCTTGACACCACGGGTTTTGCTCGGCTCTAGATGCGTTTGTGTGCGCTTAACCGCAGAGTTACGCAGAGTACGACGCGGAGTTACGCAGAGAAAGATAACTCTGCGTAACTCCGCGGTTAAAAAAGCAGCGCTCCAGGTTGAGCCGAGCCTGCAGAAAGGAGCTTCGGGCAATGCTCCTGAAAAGGAGCCGGAAAAACAAGGTATTGTTGGCCGAAGGTTTACGCACAAAGGGCAGGTAAAAGGTCTGCCAGTCCGTCCATTTATTTGACAGCCAACGCTTGGCCTGCTGCAACAAACTCGATTTTTTCAGTACCCTGCAAGCATCGCTGGATTCACTCAAGCTCTCCAGTCGGCTGTGTCCGTTGCAAATACAGGCTTGAATCAGGCTCGCCATCAGGCATACTCGCATGTTGAGTTGACCATTATTTACTCCAGGTATTACCTGTTGAAAAAATGAAAATATCTTTGTGAGTGCTTCGGCGCATGGAAGGGGATATTTTTGCGTCGAAAACACAAATTTCCCCTCTATTTTTCTCTTTCAGAAATTTCAAAGAACTTAATCCGGTTTTCTGCCGGAAAAATGTGTACCTTTCTGAAAACAAAAATAAAACAACATGGAAAGAATCATTTACCGGATGTTTTTTTCAGTTTTTGCCCTCGTTTTTAGCAACAGCTTAACGGGGCAAGTGCCAATTTACCAAATACAGGGCCCTCATACTGAATACGACGGGCCATACTACGTCAGGGTCTTTATCAATTACCTTCAAACCCCAAACAATCTTTGGACACATAACGTAGATTTAACATCCAGAACTGCGGGTATTCTTGAAAGGCTGAATGGAGCCTACAACCAACATGACATATATTTTATCGGATTGACGGAGCCATGCAGTGCTCCTTTTCAGGTGATTACGGAATTTAATTATGGCGTCTCGAATCTGCATCAAGATGCTCTGGATATATTCGACGGAGGTGGTAATAGCGCCCCATCAGGCTATGCCTATTCCATACCGAACACCTACTGTGCCGTTTCAGGGGCCTACAGCTCTTTACCCGCCAGCCAGTCGGAGATGGTAGTGCATGAGGTGGGACACTGCTTAGGCCTGTCGCACATATTTACCGGATCAGACCCCGGGGAGTGTATGGAGACAGGAGGATTGTGCCAGAATAGTGAGCCAGATTGTTATTGTTGCGGCGATTATGTGTGCGACACCCCTGTTTCTCCTAAGAACATAACTGTTAACACCGACTGTTCGCAATCAGTCTCACCCACGGGTATTCCTTTGGAAGTTTTCAGAAATTACATGTCTTATGCTGAACCGAGGCCCTGTCGGGATCGGTTTACTCCCGGACAAGTAGAACGCATGTGGGCCTATCTGGCGCTTGCACCTGCCCTTCAGAGCATCCGCCTGCAGAAGGTTGTTTACCCTGCATCAACTCCCTCCGGAATTTCGGGAAACATTGTTGTTGAATCAGGGGAACTGACCATCAGTTCGCCGTTGCAAATGCTGCCTGACGCAACCATCCGGGTGAAAAAAGGAGCGAAACTACGTGTCGCCTCCACCATTACTGCCGCATGCGGTAAAATGTGGCAGGGCATAATTTTAGAGGGCGATGCATTTGACCCAAGCCAGTCCCCTGCTAATCAAGGGCAGGTGGATGTGGTAAACGGCGGAATAATCGAGCATGCCAAATGCGGTATAAACGTGCAGGATGTGTCGTCGTCGAACGGCTTGGTGGGCACAGGGGGTGGTATTGTCCGCCTTTGGGGTAATGCCCGGATAAAGGACAACATCATCGGTATTTGTTTCGGGCAGTACAGTTTTCAAAACCACAGCAGTTTCCTTGGCCCCATATTTTCCGTAACGAATGATTACAGAGGCGGCGACAAACAGCCCACCTTGCTTGAACTGAATGGTATAAAAGGGCTAAACATAAGGTTG
Organism: uncultured Bacteroidota bacterium; assembly: GCA_903925535.1. GTDB lineage: Bacteria > Bacteroidota > Bacteroidia > Chitinophagales > Saprospiraceae > M3007. Next base: position 2,322 of record CAIYFY010000162.1, read on the forward strand.
GGCCGTTTTGGGGATTTCCGCAGCCAATGCTCAACACTGGCACCCCGGGCAATCGGCATAGACTCCAAAAACTCCGGCTTCAGTGTGTCGCTGTCCAGTCGTTTTGAGCAACTTTATCGCGGCATACGCGCCGATAAACTGACCGAAACCAACGGGTCGCTCTATGTTTCCGGTTCCAATTTTATTGGTTGTTTGAAAGAGATCGAGTTAATCTCATCCAGCAATTTTGCCATCACAGGCAGCAATTTTTCAGTAAAAAAACCCGATGCGTGTCCTTCGTTTATGTCCGAGGTAAAGGGAGTTGAAATCAAAGGCGTGACAACAGGGTTTTATTTGTCCAGAAACGATTTCTATTTCGATGGCCCGAATTTCCCCGCTGAAATACTTATCGGTACAGACTGCATCGAGCTGGGGGAAGGAATGAATAATACCATTTTCAAAAACGATTATAGCAGTCTTAAAATCGGTAACCGGGCAACCGGTTTCAATGGTTACGATGAAGATGGCCTGCTTTACCTGTGCAACACCAATGATGGCAATTTTGATGGCGACTTTCGTATCACAGGCGGAAGTATTAGAAAAACACAGGGAGAGAAAACAGATTTTGGAACGATACTCGCAGCCGGCAACATATTTTCCGGCTCGCCGACTGTTTTATGGTGCACCATCGTGAACGAAGGTGCGCCGATTGACTATTATTTTTTTGACGGTGACCCTGCTCAAGACCCGGGCACACCGGGCGACCCGAACAACTTTTGTGATATAACCGGGTTTGAACGAAACCCAACTAACCAGCCGAACAGCAGTTGCGCCGACCCGGACCCTTGTATTCCCTGCCCAACGGTAGAATTGGAATCCTGGAAATCGACTTTTAGCCAAAACCGCCAGCAATGGCTGGTCAAGACGGCCGCATTCCACAACATTACCAACCCCGTACAACAAGCGGCCGAAGCCGAGTCAATCAAACAGCTCCGCATTGACATAAACCGGGATGCCAACCGCATTCTGACACAATACAGCCTGGATACCCTGAATGTGGAGACCGATTCCATCGTTCGGTGGTTGGGCCTGGTGCAAACTTGGCCGACCGATTTGCGTTTGGCACGGCACTATTTTTTCACAGGTGAGTTTAGCCGCTTCGACACGCTTTGGAATCAAATACCTGTAAAATATGCGTTAAATGAGAGACGCCAGGACGAGTTCGACCGTCTGGACGGCGTTTACGCAATGCTGCGCCCCTGCTTGTCGCAAGGGGTTCCCTTGAACGCATTATCGGATGTACTCCTGGACACGCTCGCAACCTACACCGCCCAATGCGACGAAGCCGGTTTTTTAGCCGAGGTGGTATTGCGCCGCAACGATATAGAGCGAAGCCCGGACTGTTCGGAATTACAGCTCCGTTCCATACCGGAAAAGCGAAAGGGAAATGCTCCTTCGAACAAGCAAAGCATTCCGAAAATTTATCCAAACCCCGCCAATAGCATACTCCGCATCGAATATCCAAATAGCACATTGGGCGGATATATACGTCTGTTCGACATTCAAGGCAAGTTGCAACGCGAACGGCTGCTGCCTGCATCCGGGGGGCTGGTGGAAATTTCAGTCAGCGACATACCCAACGGCCTGTATATGGTGCAATCGCTATGCAACGGGCAACCGGGCTATGCCAAAGTGATTATTTCCCATTAAGATTCATCTTTTAACGCGGAGACGCCGGAGCGCCCGGCATCTCCGCACATCTTTATTGACATGGCAAAGTACAAAATGTTAATTGTGTTCCAATTGTTGATGATCTCTGAAACGTATGGACAGAGCGGCACTTTTAATATGGCTAAATCGCTGCCATATCCGCAGGGAGATTTTTATCACATGATAGAGTATCAGGATACTATCGTTGGTTATGGAATTGGCTTCAACAACAATACTGAGTGGAAGCAAGGGGTAGCGATAGCAAAGCTTGATTCCTCAGGAAACGTTATTGCGCACAACTTCATTTTGGACGAAATGGGTGATCTGCTGGCTACGGGTCAAGCCTGGGGGAACATTATCCGAACTGCCGACGGCGGATTTGCCGCGATTGCAGCTACGGTGTACAGGAAAAGCGCCTTTTTAATCAAAATGGCAAATGACCTGCATGTAGAGTTTATCAAAGAATACCCTGACACAGTGAATTTGAGCAACTACTTTTATAACATGATCGAAACACCTGAAGGGTATCTCCTTTTCGGTGCTATTCAGCGACCGGACTTCTATGATGATGGCTTTATCAGGTATGTGGATAAACAGGGAGAGACAATTTGGTTCAGTTTTGTAAATTATTCAGATTATTCCAATGGCGTAGTTTCACTGGAAAGGTTAAGTGATAATCTTTACATTTATGGAATAGTGAGTGGAGTTACCCCATCAAGTTCAAATTCATCTTTTCATCTGATAGATACTGACGGAAATATCTTTACCTCCTTGATTACACTTCCCGAACCTGAAATAGGTTATTTGCGCAAAATAATACCACTTGCGAATGGCGACATACTTGCTTATGGATTAAAGGTGATTGAAGTAATAAATAATAGCAAACGGGTTCAATCTACTTTGTCAAAATTGGATTCGAATTTTCATGTAGAGTGGGTTCGACATTTCGGTAGAGTAAGCAGTCTAAATGCGTCTGTGATTCTTTGGGATTTTGCCCCTGCCATAGACGGTCACTACATCGGTGCGGGCGAAACATTGGTAAAAGACGGCAATGACCCAACCCGTCGCACAGGCTGGCTTTATAAGTTTTCTACAGACGGGGACAGTATCTGGGAACGAAAGATTAATGCGCCTTTCTTGCCGCTTTACTATACCAACAGCGGCTTTTTCGCGGGAGTGGGTGTTCTCGGCAGTGGCAATATCATTGCAGGGGGTTCTACCAACGAAGGCAACACTCAATACTGCTGGTTGGTGAAAGTGACCAATGACGGATGTCTTGATACCCTTTTCTGTCAACCGGCGACAGCGGTAACACAACCCCAAAACAGACAATGGCAAGAACTGGATATATACCCGATTCCTGCATCATCAGGCTTCAATATCACATACTCAACGGAAATAATACAGGTTTCTCTTCTGGATACACAGGGAAACCTGCTGCTCAAACAGCAAAACTCGGGAACAACCGCAAGTATTGATCTCCCGACCTCACTGCCAAACGGATTTTATTTCGCAGAAATACAAGACAAAAATGGATACAGTATCCGGAAAAAAATCTGCGTTGTGAAATAGCCGTCCCCGATAAACCCACTATTAGTGGCGTAGAACCAAAAAAAGCCATAAATTCTAAAGCAACTGACTATTTTTGCGAGTTATCCGTTTCTTCCGTTCAAAAGCACACCGGCAATTTCCATGAAAAAACATTTGCTGTTTTCCATTCTCTCCCTGATACTGCCACTTTTTCTTGCTGCACAGGAGCGACTCCTCTATGTGGGCACCTATACATCGCGCGGGAGCGAAGGTATTTATGCTTATCGTTTCAATTCCAGAACCGGAGTCATGACGCGCACGGATGTAACCGGAGGCATTGAAAACCCCTCTTTTCTGGCATCTTCTCCCGACGGAAAGTACTTGTATGCGGTAGCAGAAAATCCGGATGGCGAGGTGAATGCTTACCGTTCCGACGCCAAAAGCGGGAAACTTACATTTCTGAACAAGCAGTCATCGCGCGGTTCATGGCCCTGCCACCTTGCTGTAGATAAAACCGGGAAGACATGTATTGCAGGAAATTACGGATCGGGCAACTTTTCAGTATTTCCGGTTCAGGCGGATGGCTCGCTGGGCGCGAGCCGGCAAACCATTCAGCATGAAGGCAGCAGTGTTATAAAAGACCGGCAGGAAGGGCCACACGTACATTGCGTAGGTTACGTTCCGAACAACGACGGGCTGTTTGTCACTGATCTGGGCACCGATCGTATTTACGGCTACAATATGGAGCCGGCTACCGGTCGTTTGTGGTCGGCCGAGCCACTTTACTTTGAAGCCACGCCCGGAGCCGGACCCCGTCATTTTGTATTCCACCCCAACGGTCGGTTCGTTTATGCCGTTATGGAACTGAACTGTACCGTTAACGTACTCAAATTTGAGAACGGCGGACTGGAGAAGCTGCAGACCATCAGCACATTGCCGGAAGGGTATAATGAGAAAAATTCCTGTGCTGACATACACGTTTCACCCGACGGAAAATTTCTTTATGCCTCAAACCGGGGTCACAACAGTATCGTGGCATACAGCATTGACCAGAAAACCGGCGGACTGACACTGATTGACTTTTATCCGACGCTGGGCAAAGCACCCCGCAACTTCACACTGGATCCATCGGGCAAATTCGTGCTGATAGCGAACCAGGACAGCGATTCAGTACAAATTTATAAAAGAGACGAACGGAGTGGCAAACTGAAGTATCACTCGAAAGGGGCAGACGTTTCCATGCCGGTATGTTTGCTGTTCAGGCCCGAATAAATTGTTTTGCACTTTTTTAATCCTATTTTTGCATGAATTAGGAAACAGCATCCTACCTTTGCGCCCCGAAATGAAAAAACGAAACATCGTCTTTCAATTCGGCAAATGCCGGAAACTGGGTTCCTGACGCCAGTTTCCGGCATTTTTTTTATTTCTAACTGGAAATTACCTATCACGTGCGCGACCAGTCTATCAACACCATTCTGATTATCGGTTCTGGCCCAATCATCATCGGCCAGGCTTGCGAATTCGATTACTCAGGTTCACAGGCAAGCCGCTCCCTGAGGGAAGAGGGCATCAAAGTAGGCCTGATTAACTCCAATCCGGCCACGATCATGACCGATCCGGTAACGGCCGACTATATTTATCTGAGGCCGCTGACCCCCGAGAGTATCGAAAAAATTCTGCAGGAACATCAGGAAAACCCGGATTTGCCAGCCTTCGATGCGGTACTTCCCACCATGGGTGGACAAACAGCCCTCAATCTGGCCATCGAGTGTGAGAAGCTGGGCATCTGGGAACAGTACAACTGCCGGATGATTGGCGTTGATACTGCCGCTATCGAACGCACCGAAAACCGGGAAGAATTCAAAAAACTGGTAAACCAGCTCGGTCTGAAGGTGGCCCCCTCTTTTATTGCCAACTCATTTCTGGAAGGCAAGGAAGCTGCCCAAAAAATCGGTTTCCCCCTGGTAATACGTCCGTCGTACACCCTCGGTGGTACCGGCGGCGGCTTTGTCATGAAGGAGGAAGAATTTGACGAGGCGCTCAAGCGCGGCCTGAATGCTTCTCCCACCCACGAGGTACTCGTAGAAAAAGCCGTTTTGGGCTGGAAAGAATTCGAACTGGAGCTCCTCCGCGACCAGAACGATAATGTTGTGGTGATATGTACGGTGGAGAACCTCGACCCGATGGGCATACACACCGGCGACTCCATCACCGTTGCCCCGGCCATGACACTTTCGGACACCTCCTATCAGGACATGCGCAATCAGGCAATTCAAATCATGCGCGCACTGGGCAATTTTGCAGGAGGGTGCAACGTGCAATTCGCACAAAACCCTGAAAACGAACAGCTTATTGCTATTGAAGTGAACCCGAGGGTATCGCGCTCTTCGGCACTGGCCTCCAAAGCCACCGGCTATCCAATTGCCAAGATAGCGGCAAAACTGTCCATCGGATACACCCTCGACGAACTCAAGAACCAGATTACCAAAACCACCTCGGCCCTTTTTGAGCCCACACTCGATTATGTGATTGTGAAGATGCCGCGCTGGAATTTTGAAAAATTCCATGGTGCCGACACACGCCTTGGCCTGCAGATGAAATCGGTGGGAGAGGTCATGGCCATAGGACGCAGTTTCAACGAAGCCATGCAGAAGGCATGCCAGAGTCAGGAAAATAACCGCGCCGGGCTGGGGGCCGATCGCAAGGAATGGATGAGTACGGAAGATATTCTCACCCGCCTCGAGCTGGTCAGCGACGACCGGATTTACCGGGTAAGAGACGCCCTCCGCCTGGGTATCGCCTCCAAAACCGTTCAGAAACTGACCCATATTGACCCCTGGTTTATCAATCAGATAAAGGAACTGGTGAAGCTGGAAGATCGGCTGCTGAAGTTCAACGTGGCCGACGACCTGACACCCGAGTTCATGCTGGAGCTCAAGAAAAACGGATACTCGGATGCCCAGATAGCCTGGGTCATGCGTATCAATGAAGAGGATGTGACCCGGCGCCGCAAGCAGCTGGGCATTCGCAGGGTTTACAAGATGGTGGATACCTGTGCCGCCGAGTTCGAATCAAAAACCAACTATTTCTACTCCGCATTCGACAGCAAGAACGAAAGCCGTCGTTCCGACAAAAAGAAAATCGTGGTGCTCGGTTCAGGGCCCAACCGAATCGGTCAGGGTATCGAGTTTGACTACTGCTGCGTACATGGTGTACTGGCCATCAAGGAGGTGGGCTACGAAGCTATCATGGTCAATTGCAATCCGGAAACCGTTTCCACTGATTACGACCTGGCCGACAAACTCTATTTTGAGCCTGTTTACTGGGAGCATCTCGAAGAAATACTGGAGCACGAACAACCCGATGGTGTCATCGTTCAGCTGGGTGGCCAGACGGCCCTGAAACTCGCCGAAAACTTGCACAAAAAGGGCTGGAACATCATTGGAACCAGCTTTGACAGCATGGATATTGCCGAGGATCGCGGACGGTTTTCCGATTTGCTCAAGGACCTCGACATTCCGTATCCCCAGTATGGTGCTGCCAGGGATGTGGACGCGGCCCTGGAAATCGCCAAAAACATCCCGTATCCGCTGCTGGTACGCCCCTCTTACGTACTCGGCGGACAGCGCATGAAAATCGTTATCAATGACAACGAACTCGAACGTCAGGTACTGACTATTTTCAAGCACATGCCCGACAACAAGGTACTGATTGACCAGTTCCTGGAGCGCGCCAAAGAGGCTGAAATTGACGCAATCTTCGACGGAGAGGATTTTCATATCATGGGTATCATGGAGCACATCGAACCTGCGGGCATACACTCGGGCGACAGCAGTGCCATGTTGCCTCCGTATTCTCTGGGTCCGATTGTCATACAGCAGATGGCAGAGTATGGAGAGCGGATCGCCCGCGCACTCAATATCCGCGGACTGATTAATATACAATTTGCTGTAAAAGACGATAAAGTATATGTAATCGAGGCCAATCCGCGTGCATCGCGTACCACACCGTTTATCGCCAAAGCTTACGGCGTACCTTATCTCAACATTGCCACGAAAGTCATGCTCGGGACACACAAACTGAAAGACTTCAAGATGGAAAACAAACTGGACGGTTATGCCATCAAGATACCTGTATTCTCGTTTGAAAAATTCCCGGGCGCCGACAAACGACTGGGACCAGAGATGAAATCAACCGGCGAGGCCATTCACTTCATCAAAGATCTGAAAGACCCCTATTTCAGGGAGCTCGACCGGAACCGGAGTATGTTCCTGTACAATTAAACGGAGGAAACGTTATCAGGCTTTCAGTTGTCATCGTCAACTATAACGTCCGCCACTTTCTGGAGCAGGCGCTTGGCTCGGTACGCCGTGCCCTGCAGGGTATTGACAGTGAAGTCTGGGTGGTTGACAACAACTCGGTGGATGACTCCGTGCGCATGGTACGCGAACGCTTCCCGGAGGTAAAACTGATCGCCAATACCGACAATCCCGGATTTGCCATTGCCAACAATCAGGCAATCCGGCAGTCCTCGGGCGAGCACGTACTTATTCTGAATCCAGACACCCTGGTGGAGGAAGATACATTCCGGCAGTGCCTTGCGTTCATGGACGCGCACCCGGAGGCGGGCGCGATGGGAGTGCGGCTGATAGACGGGTCGGGCAAGTTTCTGCCCGAGAGCAAGCGCGGCTTCCCGTCTCCCTGGGTAGCATTCTGCAAGACGTTTGGTCTCTCTTCGCTGTTTCCACGCAGCCCTGTTTTCAACAAATACTACCTCGGGCACCTCGATGAGCATGAAATAAACGAGGTGGACGTACTGGCAGGCTGTTTCATGTTCATGCGGCGTACGGCGCTGGACAAGGCCGGACTGCTCGACGAAGCCTTCTTTATGTACGGCGAGGACATTGATCTGTCGTACCGGATAACCAAAGCCGGTTTCAAAAACTATTATTACCCGGGTACCAGCATTATCCATTACAAGGGAGAGAGCACCAAAAAAGGTAGCCTGAATTACGTCAGAACCTTTTATCAGGCCATGATCATCTTTGCCCGCAAGCACTTCAGCGGGCGCAGGGCGGGTCTGTTCATACTGATGCTTCAGGGTGCCATATGGTTCAGGGCTGGTTTAACCCTCCTGACCGGCCTGTGGAGAAAAATCAGTTTGCCACTGACAGATACCATTGCGATATATGCGGGGCTGATTATTCTGAAGGACTTCTGGGCCAATTATTTTTACAAAGATCCCGACTGGTTCAAAGACAATGTACTGTGGTTCAACTTCCCGCTGTACATACTGATCTGGCTGGGTTCTGCATGGCTGAACGGCGCTTATGACGAGCGCTGCAACCTGCGCAGACTGGTACGCGGACTTGGAATGGGAGCCCTGATACTGGCAGCGGTGTACGGATTTCTGGATCTGGATTACCGTCCGTCGAGAGCACTGGTACTGATGGGTTCGGTATGGGCGGTACTCGCCACGCTGGGTATTCGTGCGCTGATGCATCTGAGAGAGTACGGAAATCTGAATATCGGCAGGGAAAGAATCAAAAACCTGGTCATCGTCGGATCGCCGGCGGAATGTGCGAGGGTAGAGCAGTTGCTGACTACGGCAGGTGTTAGCAAAAGTCTGATTGGATTTGTAGCTGCGCCGGACAGTGACACGGAGGGCGAGGAAATGCTGGGGAGCACACGGCAGCTCGACGAGATTACGCGTATATTTCAGGTTAACGAGATCATTTTCTGTTCAAAAGATGTCAGAAGTCAGGATATCATGCACTGGATGAGCCGTTTGGGTCCGGCCATTTCGTACAAGATAGTACCGGAAGAAAGTCTGAGCATCATTGGAAGCGGCAACAAAAACGAACCCGGTGAACTGTACACCATAGAAGTAAGGTACAATATTTCCCAGCCACTTGAGCGCAGGAACAAGCGCATGTTTGATATCGGAGCATGCCTGTTTCTGCTGATTACGTTGCCCGTCTGGACACTGCTGTCATCAAGGCGAAAAACCATTGCAGGTCAGTGGTGGGAGGTATTCAGCGGAGCAAAAACCTGGATTGGCTATGCATCGGGTCTTCAGAAGCCCTTACCCCCCGTAAAACCGGGTGTCTTCACAGTCACCGACGGACTCGCGCTGTCGGTACAAGACATTTCTACCATCAGCCGGCTGCATTTTTTCTACGCGCGCGACTGGGATGTGGTACGCGATTTGGAAATGCTGTGGAAAATACTGACCGGCAAGTGAACCGGAGGCAGACTCGCTTGTTTTTTGCAAACAGTTATCAAATGGGCCGCATACCACAGTGTATGCCGTTACTTTTGCACTTTCTATTCAATAAAACACTTCAAAAATATGCTGGCACTGAAACCGGGATTCATTCTGTTCCTTGCGCTCTTCTGTACTTCCGCCGCTTTTTCGCAGAGTACGGCCGATTCAACCCGTATCGAGGCATTCATCGAGGGTATCACTGCAGGAACCACCAAGGTAGTGGGTATGTATGGCGATCAGAATTACATCGCAGACACAGCAATCATTGACGCCACGGGGCATTTTATACTCAAGCGCAAATCGCCTCTTCCGGCAGGGCTTTATACCTTTCTGCTCCCGGGCAACAAGAGTTTTTCCATACTGCTCGACAACAACGAGCAGTTCGTCACCATCAGGGCCAAGTCATCCGATTTCCTGGGATCGCTGCAGGTACAGGGCAGTCTGAATACAGATATTTTTTACCAGACCAACCGTTTTCAGGTTGCTCAGGAACCAGAACTCAACCAGCTTGCCGAGCAGCTCAAGAAACTGGCACCCGATTCACCGGAACACAAACAGGCCAAGGCGCGTCAGGATCAGCTGGTTGCCGAGCGAAAAGCATATCTGGATGGTATCTTCAAACAATACCCCAATGCGTTCTTCACAAAATTCAAATACGCCGGCCAGAATCCGGACTTCCTGGAGTTCAAAAAGCCGAACGGGCAAACCGATACCGTCAGGCAGGTGGTGAGCTACAGGAACAGACTGTGGGACAATGTTGACTTCAGCGACGAGCGGTTGCTCCGTACACCCGTTGTAGTGAATAAACTGAAGCGTTACATCAAAGAACTGACCACACAGCACCCCGATTCATTGATCAAGGCTACAGATTTCCTGGTTAAAAAGGCGATGCCCTATCCGGCCTACTTCAAGTTTTTCACCAACTTTATCGCCCTTACCCACGAAAACACCAAAACAACCGTGATGGACGGAGAGGCTGTTTACGTGCATATCATCAAAAATTACTTCACCGATGAGCTGGCAACGTGGGACACACATGATAACCTGGAAAAACTGCGCAAGCACGTTTCAGAAATGGAGGCCAGTCTGATGGGCCGGAAAGGCCCCGATGTGGTTGCGCCGGATCCCACCGGACAGATGCGCTCCATATATGAGAAAAAAGCCCCGCTGATTGTGGTGCTCATGTTCAACCCCGACTGCGAGCACTGTCAGAAAGATGCCGCAGAGATCGAGGCTATTTACAGAAAATGGAAGGACCGCGGCGTTGACTTCTACGGTATAGCCGTGAATACCACCGATGAGGAGTGGAAGGATTTCCTGCGCAAATACGGATTCACCTTCACCAATGTATTTGACCCGACCAACCGGGCTATTTACGGCAAATACTACGTGGATATCACGCCTGAACTCTACATACTGAACAAAGACCGGACGATTGTGGCCAAAAACCTCAAGGCAAACCAGCTCGAAGAAGTATTCCAGCGTGAATTTCGCAAGATGAAGTAATTCGATGTCGGGTGCAGTACCCGACACTTTTACCTAATTTTGCCACTGAAACATTTTTTCACCCGAGTCATATCCGAACAGTAACCGGACAAACCGGTACGCGGGTGTGAGTCCATCGGTCTTCTCTGTGTCGGTAAAAGTATCAGAACTGGTAAAAACGTACGAGTCACAGCGCGCTGTTGACGGAATTTCCTTCGAGGCGCGCAAGGGAGAGGTACTTGGTTTTCTCGGGCCCAATGGCGCGGGGAAAACGACAACCATGAAAATCATCACCGGTTATCTGCCACCCACTGAAGGACGGGTTAATGTCTGCGGGTTTGATGTAACCACTGATACCATGGCTGCACGCGCACGAATAGGCTATCTGCCCGAGCACAACCCGCTGTACAAGGAGATGTATGTCAGGGAGTACCTGACATTCACCGCCGGCTTGCACAAGGTAGCCAAAGTTGCGGCGCGGGTGGACGAGATGGTGGAGAGAACAGGCCTTGCGAGTCACCGGCACAAGCAAATCGGAGAGTTGTCAAAAGGTTACCGCCAGCGGGTCGGACTGGCACAGGCCATGCTGCACAATCCGGATGTACTCATTCTCGATGAGCCCACGAGTGGTCTGGATCCGAACCAGATTGTGGAAATCAGGCAGTTGATCAAGGACCTTGGGAAGGAAAAAACAGTCATCCTGTCAACACATATACTGGGAGAGGTAGAGGCTGTTTGTGATCGTGCGATTATCATCAACAAAGGCCGGCTTGTTGCCGATGCGCCCATACAGCGGCTCAAGGAGCAGTTTTCGGGTCAGAGCGTGGTTACTGTTGAATTTGCGGAGAAGACGAGTTCGCAGCAACTTTCCGGCATACAGAACGTCAGATCGGTGGAGAGTGCCGGTGAGCGCCGGTGGAAACTTTCATCGGATGCCTCACAGGATATACGGGCAGATGTATTTGCCTTCGCAGTCAGGAACCAGCTCACCCTGCTGGAGTTGCACAAGGAAGTTTTCAGTGTGGAAGACGTATTCCAGCAGCTCACCAGATAAACAACCCTGTTAAACTCCGTTGCACATGATTCCCGTATTTCTGAAAGAGATCAATACATTTTTTGCCTCGCTGATTGGCTACGTTGTGATTGGCACATTCCTGGTCATCATGGGCCTTCTCATGTGGGTTTTTCCGGAGTTCAGCATTCCGGATGGTAACTATGCCTCTCTGGATACGCTTTTCGGGATAGCGCCTATGGTCTTCATGTTTCTGATACCGGCTGTAACCATGCGTTCGCTGGCGGAGGAGAAGCAGACCGGCACCATTGAGCTGCTTGTTACGCGTCCCGTTGCCGACTGGCAGATTGTAGGCGGAAAATTCATGGCAGCTTTTGTGCTGGTAGTAATAGCGCTGCTCCCCACCTGGTTGTATTACTTCTCGGTATGGCAATTGGGTGCACCTCAGGGCAATATTGATTTCGGGGGTACGCTTGGATCATTCATAGGACTGCTTTTTCTGGCCGGAGCGTTTGTTTCAATCGGCATTTTTGCCAGTTCACTGACCAACAACCAGATAGTAGCCTTTGTGCTGGCTACTTTTCTTTGCTTCTTTGTCTATCTGGCCTTTGACTACCTGAGCAGGCTGCCTGTATTCTTCGGGAAAACCGATGATATTATCCAGTCGCTGGGAATTGACTATCATTACAATTCCATCAGCAGAGGCTCTCTGGACACCAGAGATATAATCTATTTCCTCTCTGTTATTGCCCTTTTCTTTGCAGCTACCCTGCTCAGTCTGGGCAAAAGAAAGTGGTAAACATTTTTTCCATGAAAATATTGATGGTATGTCTGGGCAACATCTGCCGGAGTCCGCTTGCAGAGGGTATTATGAAAGCCCGGGCTGCAGAGGCAGGTCTGCCATGGACCGTTGACAGCGCGGGGACCGGTTACTGGCACACCGGTGAGCTACCTGACCGGCGTTCCATACAAGTGGGGAGAAAATACGGCATTGACATTACCGACCAGCGCGCGAGGCAGTTCCAACCGGACGACTTTGACCGGTTTGACAGAATATTCGTCATGGACGTGAACAACAGGAGAGACGTACTGATACTGGCGAAAAACGAAGAGCACCGGAGCAAGGTCTCTCTTATTCTCGACGAGACACATCCCGGAAAGGATCGTTCGGTACCCGATCCGTACTACGATGACAACGGTTTCGAGACAGTTTACGAGATGCTTGACGAGGCTTGCCGTCGGTTCATTGCGTCATCAGGCTACTGAAGAAACCGGTATTTCCACAAAAAAGTCGGTCCCTTCATTCTCTCTGGTTTCGAACCGGATATTCCCATCGTGTGCCTCAATAATCTTCTTGCAGATAGCCAGACCGAGGCCGCTGCCCGATGTCTTTGTTGTGAAGTTGGGTTCAAACACACGGTCTCTGATTTCCGGAGGAATACCGCCTCCGTTATCGCTGATTTTAATGACTGCCAGTCCGTTCTGGTTCAGCACAGCCACATTGATTCTGCCCTCTCTGTCGGAAGGAATAGCCTGTATCGCATTGATAACCAGGTTATTGAATACCCTGATCAGTTGATTCTTGTCGCCCATGATATGCAGCGCTTCTCTGGGCATTGACAGGTCGAGATGCACATTTCTCTGTTCGCTGAACAGGTCGTGCACATTTTCCACCACCTCGTTTACCACCACATCACTTTTCTGCCTGATATCAAGATTGGCAAACATCGAGAACTCCGAAGCGATCTGCGCGAGGGAGTCAATCTGTTCTATGAGGCGAGTGATCGCTTTTCTGAGATAAGCTGCGGCCTGTTCCGGATTGCTCGACACCCTTTCAAGTTGTTGCATGGACAACTTCATGGTGGTGAGCGGGTTTTTAATATCGTGAGCGACCTGGCGCGCCATTTCCCTCCACGCACCTTCTCTTTCCAGGCGAACCAGCTGGAGTTTTGAATCTTCCAGTTTGGCAACCATGGCGTTATACTGCGCAATCAGTTCACTGATTTCGTCCTGGTTGTCGCCGGCATACACAAGCGGGTCATTTTTATCAGTAAATTTAAGCTCCTGCACCTTTTCAGACAAGAGGCTCAGCGGACGAATGATAGACCGGGATAGTGCATATGTAACTGCATAGGCGATCAGCAGGAGGAAAACATACAGACTGGCGAGCATACCGATGAAGTTGCTTACCTCTGATCCTATTTGAATACGGGCCTCCGGATTTGGCACACCGATGAACCCCAGCAGGTCACCGGATGCGCTCAGACAGGGCCTGTATTGCGCGGTGTATGGTGTACCAGCCACAGCCTCCCGGATATCGAGTTCGGGCATCCTGTTTTTCTGCAGGTTCTCCCGCACCGATTTATTCATTTTAGGAGATATGATGCCCAGGTATACCAGATCCTTTCTGGTGCTGTAGAGCATTTCTCCGTTGGTATCGTACAGATTGGCATCGGCTCCGAGGCTGCCCGTAATTTCGGTGAAAGACCTCACCAGAGAAGACTTACTGACAGCGCCGCTGGAGTCGCGCAGATTGAGGAGCGGAGCCTCCAGATGATTTTGTATGGCTTCTGCTCTGTATGCGAAGTCGGCCCTTGCCGTTTCGCGGGCGCTTTCGGCGAAATGCCTGTATGTGAGGAATCCGATAACGAGAAATGCTGCAGCGAGCAGAGAAACATTCCAGAGATGTATTCGCCGTGCGAGCGATCCTTTTGCAGTGAGCCTGAAGTCATATTCTTCCGGCAAAAAATTCAGCAGCGAGTTGGCCAGTGCTGTCCCGAGCAGAAGCAGGGAGATAAGCGTAAAGAGCAAAGAGAACAGGTAAATGTGCCTGAGCCAGCCCGTACTGGTGTGACCCACCGCTGCGAGCACCGTACCGTCTGAACTTTTGGCCACAGCATCCACACGATCCCCGGATTCTATCTCCTCGGACTGTCCTTTCTGAATTTTTGTGGCAGAGAGTGCGGGCAGACTGCCTCGTCCCTGTTCGGCGAGAATCCTTCCGTTTTTCCTGACAACGAAAGAGTAATCGGAGAGGCGGTCCATATCCTTGTACTGGCGATGCTGCAGTATCCGGGTATAAGCCTGATCATTAGCCAGGTAATCATGCTCAAGAATAACGAATAACCCGACAGGCTGGGAGACATCGGAGGCCCGGGACACAGAAAGTCGCAACAGATATCGAAACTTGTCATCATCTCCGCGCAGAAAACGGATATCCGGGTCGGAGCCGGTATTCCGCGCTTTTGACCAGTTATCTGTCACAATTTCCTCGTAACCGAGTGTCTGACCCGAGATGACCGACTGATTATCCTGATCGAAGGCACCTACCTTGAGTCTGTAGTGCTGGAAGAGGTAACTCTGTCTGATCAGCACAGCATTAACGGCGGCGCGCACCTCTTCAATCTCCGCTTTGAAAGGCCAGGGCTTGAGAATCCGGGCTATACCGGCCGAATCGGCGCGCAATTCGGCGAGAAAAGCGGGGAGTATTTTTTCAGTGATCGCGGTATCCCTTTCCGATACGAGTTCTTCGGCATACCGGAGGCGCAGGAGGCGGTCATTATTTTCACTTTCGCTTTGCAAAAGGGCGGATGCCGTACCTGCGAAGAGGAGCGTCCAGACCACTACCCATCCAAAGCCGTTATCCTGCCAGTGTACAAAAGTATCCATGACACCGGCGTAAAGAACAGCCAGGACAGCTGCAGTCACCGGATTCAGGCCGGCAGAGGCAGCCAACACAGCCACAACTATCGAGGCTGCAGCTGCGACAGCCAGTCGGACAGAGCGGGTGAGCTCCAGACTTCGCGTCATCAGTATCATTCTGTGACCGAAAAGGAACAGCCCTGCAATAAATACCAGAAGGCCACCCAGTGCGACAAACCCGTTGAGTCCGATATCCAGAAAGCGGTCGAAATTAAAGCCGCCTTCATTAGCCGTCAGCTGGCCGGACACTGCCATCACCAGGGGGATAGCGGCCAGCAGAGTCAGATTACACAATACAGCAACGGCCACTTTGGCACCAAAACCAAGGTGCGCCAGCGATCTGAATGAATAGTTCCGGTGAACATACGCCATCAGAAAAGTGAACAACACGGCATTGATAAACCAGTCGCCCACTGACGATCCGATCAACGAGTTGTCGGGGAATCTGTGGTTGAAGACAGAAATACCGGCAAATGCGGTAGAGGCCCAGGATGATTGCGTGTTGAAGACAAGCAATCCGCCGATTACTGAAAAAATCAGTGCTGCGCTGGCCGGTTTCCCTGCTTTGCCAGACAGATAGCGCGCTGCTTCACTGAGCAATTTGAACAAGACCAGAAAGAAGAGTGTCCATGCGCCGAACTTGAGCCAGAGCATCCAGCCGGTCTGGAGCGGTCCGTTTGCCGAGAGCCAGCAAACAACCGTTCCGTTTACCGTTACGGGCCACTCCGTTTCACTGGCAGAGACTCGCAGCGCAGAGGGGATACCGGGATCTGCCGGGAAAATCAGTTTTTCACCGGCGTTGCTGAAGTCCAGTGCGTAACGAACCGGAATGACAATTGAACGATAATTTCCGTCACCGCGGTCATCGGTTTTGGCCAGAAACCAGCCGGAGGGCAGAGAGGCCAGTCTGACACCCGGACTGGCAGCCCATTTCTTCAGTTCCCTGGCGGGAGGAAGGGCCAGGGTATTGGTCCAGGCAGAAACGGAATCTGCTTTGTGTATAACGACAGAATAGGGCTTGTCTTCCTGCCCGGTGGCGGGAAAACTGACGGAAGAAGCTTCTTTAAGCTGATTGTCGAGCCACACAGAAACTGTGCGCGCGTACTGTTCCAGCAAAGCGCTGTTTTCTTCCAACTGACCCGATTTTATGGCAAGGCCCAGTAAAACGGATAGTGCTGTAGCGTATAATAGCAGACGCTTGATCATATCTTGCAATAGCGGAATCGGGGGGCTCGTGACAGAGTACGGGTACTTGCCATTTCAGGGGCAAAAATACCTATACCTGAAGTCAATAGATTAAAAATAATGCCAATTCTATTGAGAAGCGCCTTGTTTTGACAAAAGTTATCCACAAGAACGGATTTTTCGCCATAATAATGCAGAATACGTGACAAAATAATTTCAAATCAGATTAAAACATCTTTCCTTTGCCTTGCCACAGGCCGCTTTGTCGCCTTTCGGGGAGGAAAGTCCGGACAACTCAGAGCACCGCACCGCCTAACGGGCGGAGTTCCCGACTCGTCGGGGGCATAGAAAGTGTCACAGAAAATTACCGCCTCTTCGGAGGTAAGGGTGAAAACGTGCGGTAAGAGCGCACGACTGCTTCGGGCGACCGCGGCAGGGGATAAACCTTGCGGGTTGAAATGCCATGTACACCCTGTTTATGTGTGGCTCGCGCAGCTCCGGGAAACCGGAGGCAGGGGGGGTAGGCAGCGCAGACCCCGGGATGCCGGGGCCAGATAAATGACAGAGGCTCCCGATTCGTCGGGAGAACAGAATCCGGCTTACAGGCTTGTGGCTTTTTTAAATTTAAAACGGGTGCCGGCAACCCAAAATCCGGATTGTTATGAAACTCACATCTTTGGTACTCCCATTCCTTGCCCTTGTTATGCTCTCCTTCACCTCTGACAAAAAGAAAACCCGGGTGGTGTTCTTTGGCGACAGTATCACGGAGGCCGGCGTTCAGAAAGGCGGATATATTGATCAGATGCGCGACTCGCTGAGCACCAACAATATGACCGACAAGTATGAGTTGATTGGTGCAGGTATCGGAGGCAACAAAGTGTATGATCTGTATCTCCGCATGGAGTCGGATGTACTGGTAAAAAAACCACAGCTGGTGGTGATTTATGTCGGTGTAAACGATGTATGGCATAAACAGACCTACGGAACAGGTACCGATGCGGATAAATTCAGGAAGTTCTATGATGCGATGATCAACCGCCTTTACGAGCGCGGTATCAGGGTCGTCATGTGCACGCCCGCGTGCATAGGCGAAAAAAAGAACGGGGTGAATCCGCTGGACAAAGAGCTGGACACCTATTCGGATATTATCAGAAATCTCGCCAAAGAAAAGGGTTGCCCGGTGGCTGATCTTCGCAAGGCATTTACTGACTACAACGCGGAAAACAACGAAAGCGATCGTTACAGCAGCATACTCACCACCGACGGAGTACACCTCAATGCGAAAGGGAACCAGCTGGTTGCCAGTCTGGTATGGAAGCAGGTGCAGACGGCCCTGGCTATGCCGAAACCCAAAATATAATCAGGAGCACATCTCTAAATCATTGAGTCAGGCAAGCCGCTCCATATCCGGCCCGAAGGTACCGCCGTAATAACCAGCGGAGTTTGTCTGACCGGGTGCTGCAATTCGATGGTATGACTGTGCAGCGCAATGGATGCGTCGGGCAGGGGGCCGGGTGCCCCGTATTTCACATCACCTGCGATAGGACAACCTATGGCCGACAGCTGGGCGCGTATCTGGTGAGAGCGACCTGTAACAGGCTGCACAGAAAGCAGCATGAACCTGTCGTACTGTCCAATAACCTTGTAGGTAGTGATACTCTCCTTTGCCTCCCTGTACGGCGAGTTATACACAGACACCGTATTTTTCTGCTCGTCTTTGAGGAGAAAATGCCTCAGCACACCCGACTGTCTTTCCGGTGACCCGAGTACAAGTGCCAGGTATGTTTTAACTACCTTTTTATCGCGGAACATCTGCGTGAGCCGGCCGAGCGCCTTGTCGGTACGTGCCATCAGCACGGCACCGCTCACCGGGCGGTCAATCCGGTGAACCGGGTGCAGGAAAATAGCCCCGGGTTTACTGTATTTGTCTCTGAGGTAATCCTTCCCCGCGTCAATCAGCGTTTTATCGCCGGTTTTGTCGCCCTGTACCAGCAAACCGGCGGGTTTATTCAGCGCGAGCAGGTGATTGTCTTCGTAAATTATCAAATTGAGCAGAATTTGTCTCAAAAGTAAGATGAATCGGCCAGACTGACGGTAAAAAGCGCCGGTATCCTGCTATTATCAGACGTTCGGTTTTTTTGGACGGGTCATAATTCTTTTGAAACCGTACCTTTGCGATAATTTTAAAAAGATGAGGAAAGTAATTGCACTATTATTTGCGGCGCTGGTGTTCAACGCCTGCTCCAACGAATTTGAAGTAGCTGCTCCGTGGAAGGAGTTACCTATTGTTTATGCTATTTTATCGCCGAAGGACACAGCACACTATGTCCGGGTTGAAAAGGCATTTCTTGATCCGGAAAAGAGCGCACTCGAGATCGCCCAGATTCCGGACTCGCTATACTATCCCGAGTCTGCCATCAGCGTCTGGCTGGAGCAGGTCGGCAGCAGTTCGCGTGCACAGCTCTTCCGCGTTGACGGCAATCTGGAGGGTTACGTCAGAGATCAGGGTGTGTTCGCCTCTCAGCCCAACTGGCTCTATAAAGTGAAAAAGCCCGGATTCCTGCTCCCCGGCAGTTCGTACAGGCTGGTTGTCAAGCGCACAGATGGCCGTGAGGACATTACTGCTGAAACAACCATACCGAAAGATTTCAGTATCACTCGCCCCGATCCAACCAACATTGTGCGGAAAGTATCTTTTGCTTACAGCACAACGACCACTATAGACTGGCGTACAGACATAAACGGTGTTTATTTCGACATAACGCTTGTCCTTCCCTACCGGGAGGAAGCTCCAAACGGGACAGTGCTGATGCGCGACACCCTTGTCTGGCGTGCTGCCAAAAATGTGGAAAGGCTGGAGCAACAAATTGGTCCGGGCATCTACAAGGGCACAACAGAGTTGCAGGGCGCCCAACTTTACAAGTTTCTGGCATCACAGCTGGCCCCAACCAACAATTTTCGCTATTTCGAAAAAGGTTTTATCTATCTCGAAGGCGGCGGCAAAGAAATCCGCGACTTCAACATCACAGCCTCCGCCAACTCCGGTCTGACCGGCGCAGAGGTGTATCCGATTTACACCAATCTGTCTGAAGGCTTCGGAATTGTTACTGCGAAGAACCTGTTCAAAATGGGTAATATCCAGATGTCGGAACAAACGATAGATTCGATGTTCTACCATCCGCTTACGCAGGGGCTCAAGTTCAGGTTATAAGGCTGCATCAGACTTGTGGCATCAGCATAAAGGGGCGTCGTGGTAACACGGCGCCCCTTTATACTGTCCGGGGGATATCCCTGGATTCAGTCTTTAGCCTGCTGAATTCCCTTTCATAAAGGCTGCGGCTCCATCGAGTTCATCATAGAAATCCTCGCCGAAACGCCTGATAATTGCCTCCTTCAGGAACTTGTACACGGGTACCTGCTCTTTATTGCCTAATTCACAGGCAGCAGAGCAGATATCCCACCGGTCATAGTTGAGCGCTTCCGTTCCGCTTTCAAATTTCTCCACACGGATAGGATACAGGTGGCATGACACCGGCTTTTTGAATTCAACTATACCGGCTGCCCAGGCCTTTTCGATACCGCAGTGGGCAACGCCCGCCTCGTTGAATGTCAGGTAGGCGCATGGTCCTCCGTCAATAAGAGTTGTTCCATAGGATTCCATGTCTTCGAACCAGACATATTTGCCCTGCTCCTCAATAGCAGCAATACCTGCCGGACTGAGAAAAGGTTTCACCTGATCGTAGATAGCATCCAGCACGGGCAATTCAGCCTCGTCCAGTGGTGCACCCCAGTCGCCCTCCCAGCAGCAGGCTCCTTTACAGGCCGACAGGTTGCAGATAAAATTTTCTCCGACTACGTCGTCGCTGACGAGTTTATCCTGTATAATAAGCACAAATGAGCGTTTTTGTCAACATATTGCCGGATTTTCCGGCTGGATGTTGGCGGTTTTTACATAATTCTTGTTCCTTCCGGGATGACGGCCCCCTTTTTGATAACAACCACTCCATCCCGAACAGCGTATCCGGGACCGTCAGAATCAGGCAGATGCGCTCCGCCCTTGATTACCACATTGTTGCCAATCCTGCAGTCTTTATCGAGAATAGCATGCTCGATATGGCAGTAATGGCCTACTCCCTGCGGAACCTCATCAGGGTTGGTAGCTATATCCTTGAGCGACTGGTAGTAGTCGTTACCCATCACAATTGTATCCTTGATGACCGTGTTTTCGCCAATCCGGGAGCGGATACCAATCACCGAGCCTTCAATCAGCCTGGCATGAATGATAGAGCCCTCCGCAATAAGTGCCCGGTTCAGCTGAGTACCGCCATAAAACTTGGCTGGAGGCAGCATACGGCCTCTGGTATATATAATATGCTGATTGTCGAACAAGTTGAATGAAGGAATATGATCTGTCAGTTCAATATTGGCTTCGAAGAACGAGTGAATCGTACCAATATCTGTCCAGTAGCCATCATACTGGTAAGCTGCCACCCTTTTACCCTCGCGTACTGCAGCGGGAATGATTTCCTTGCCAAAATCGGTCGCATCGGGGTACGCGTCAAACAGGTCGCTGATAGCCTTCCTGTTAAAGATGTAAATGCCCATGGATGCCAGAAAATTACGGCCCTGTTTTTTGTTAGCTGCGCTCACTTCGCTCGACCACTCCGGCAGTACATCCGGTTTGGGCTTTTCGATGAAACTGTTGATATATCCTTCAGTATTGACCTTCATAATACCGAAGCCTGTGGCATCTTTTGCGTTTACCGGAAGACTCGCCACCGTGATATCGGCTCCCTGAGCGATGTGAAACTTTGCCATGGCCTCAAAATCCATCTGATACAGTTGATCGCCCGAAAGAATAAGCACATAATCAAAATCGTGGCGTTCGTAATGCTGCCTGCTCTGGCGCACGGCATCGGCTGTTCCCTGAAACCACTCCCTGTTTCCCGGCGTCTGTTCTGCAGCCAGAATATCAACGAAACCGCGGGTAAAATGGTCGAAATTGTACGAATTCTTGATATGTGCATTCAGAGAGGCAGAATTGTACTGCGTCAGTACAAACATTCGCTTTACTCCCGAATTGATACAATTGGAGATAGGAATATCTATCAGGCGGTATTTGCCACCTATCGGCACTGCCGGTTTCGAGCGATGCTCTGTGAGCGGATACAGGCGAGAGCCAGCACCGCCACCGAGTATCAGACTGATCATTTTTATCATGGTGTCATAATGATTAATGTATGAGAAAATACGGACCGCCACGTCCGCTGGTGTTTTTCATGTCAGTGAGAAGGGAGTATGCGCGCCCCTGTACGCATATAAACGGAAAAGTACTCCGTGACAGCATGTTCCCACGAGAAATCAATGGACATGATGCGCTCCCTTAGCGCCTCGGTAATACCCGGTTCATTGTGCCACATAGCTGCTGCCCTGTGAATGGCATATCCGATATCATCCAGTGAGAACTGATCGAAGCGAATACCCCGCCCACTTCCGTCGGGTTCCGCGATATCCGGTACGGTGTCCTTCAATCCGCCGATACTGCGCACAATGGGTATCGTCCCGTAGCGCATGGCATACATCTGGTTCAGTCCGCAGGGCTCCACCCTTGATGGCATAATCAGGAAGTCGGAGCCGGCATAGATTTGATGTGCCAGGCCCTCGTTATAGTCAATAACGGCATTCACACGGCCCTGATACTGCCAGGTCATCTCTTTAAATTGATTTTGCGTCCAGATTTCCCCTGTACCCAGAACGAGGAATGCACCTGAGCCACCGGCGTGTATGTAGTTTTTGTACGCATCAGGCAGCATATCACTACCCTTTTCGCCTACCATACGACCGATGAAACTGATCAGTGGCTGATCTTCGGGCAGTTTGAACCAGTCGCACAGAATTTGTTTATTGGCCTTTTTAAAGTCGCGCATACCCTGTCGGCCCGCACCCCGGTTCAGTCTGTACTGAATAGCGCGGTCTGTTTCAGGATCCCAGAGGTGTGCGTCTATACCATTAATGATGCCGTATTGTTTATGCCATTCCGATCGAAAAAGCGGCTCGAGCCCCATACTCGACTGATGCAGTTCGTACAAATAGCTTTTTGATACCGTGGTGACTGTCCAGGCGCACCTGACTGCTGATGCCATTGGATTGACGGCTCCGTTCCAGTCCAGAAATCCCCTTGCTCCTTCGTAGTAAAAAGGCAGCAAATGATTGTTTCGCCAGCTGAATGCGCCCTGATACTGTCCGTTGTGAATGGTAAAAACCGTGGGAATATGCTCCAGTGCCCGGTATTCCGGACAGTATTTCACCATGAAGGGTATTAATCCGGTGTGATGGTCGTGGCAGTGCAGCACGCGTGGTCTGCTTTCATCAGGAAATGACAACAGCCATTGAAGTACGGCCTGCTGGAACACCAGATAGCGTTCTACCTCATCGCCGTATGACCATCCTCCGGGGTCGTTGTAAATACCGGGCCGGTCATACAGTCCGGGAATATCCACTACAAAGAGGGGATACCCCAGGTCATCTGACTGCTCCCGCTGTACCGAAAAAGGAATAGTCCGCCAGTCGGAGCGCACCGCACCCGTATAAGCAGTCTCCCACTGTCTGCCGTTAATCCACTTCAATCCGTATTTGGGAATAACAGCGGCAGACATAACCCCTGCCCCGGTCATATATTTTGGCAGAGAACCGACCACATCCCCCAATCCGCCGGTCTTGGCAGCCGGATAGCACTCTGCAGAAATATGAAGCACCTGTATCATAATCCGTGGATATCCTGCTTTTCCATGGCACAGGAATCAAGGCCAAAGTTAGAAAATTGTATGTTTATTTATCTGAAATGTATTCAAGAACACATTATTGTAAAAAAAATAAAGTTTCGATGTAATTATTCGCATAAATATCTGTTTTTTGTCCCAAAAATTATCTCAACATGAAAAATAACAATCGCCGCGACTTTCTCAAGGTGTCTTCCCTGGCACTGGCCGGTGCAGCACTGGGAGTTTACGATTTTCCGTTCAGCAAACATTCATATCCGACCCAGCGTCTGGGACTTCAGCTTTGGAGTGTCAGGGATGCGATGGTGCCGGATCCGGCAGGCACAGTGAAGGCGCTTGGGAAAATGGGCTATCGCAATGTCGAAGGTTTCGGCTACAAGGACGGCAAGATTTTCGGTCTGGCGCTGAAAGATTTCAGTCAGCTGCTGAAAGATAATGGCATCAAAATGCCCTCCTGCCACCATATGATTACGCTGGCCGACTGGAATGCGGGCACCAAATCGGTTTCAGACAGTTTTAAAAAGGCGGTTGATGACATGGCTTCTACCGGACAGAAATATGTGATTGCTCCATGGATGGCTGAAGAAGAGCGCCCCAAAATAGCTGAACTGGTTCAGGTTTACAATGCTGCCGGTGACTACTGCAAAAAAGCGGGAATGCGCTTTGGTTATCACAACCACAACTTCGAGTACGAACAGAAGGGGCCCGACGGTCGTCTGATTGCAGAGTGGCTTGCCAAAGAAACAGATCCGGCACTTGTAGCACTGGAAATGGATATTTACTGGGTTCACTATGCCAGGCAAAACCCGGCAGAATGGATGAAAAAGTACCCCGGTCGCTGGGAGCTCCTCCATGTCAAGGATATGGCCAACACTGAAAAAAGAGAATCCATTGAGGTAGGAGACGGAACCATCAACTTCTCTGAATTGTTCAAAAACAGTTTAAAGGCCGGAGTGAAATATTATATTGTTGAGCTGGAGCACTATCGCACCACATCCATGGAGGGTGTGGAAAAGTCGTTCAAGGGTTTCGCTGCCATCAAATGAATGTAACCATACTGGGAAACGGGTCGGGCGGACCGTTCCACGGCCGGCACTACACTTCGCAGGTGCTTCATGCCGGAAAAAGTCAGTTCATTATTGACTGTGGAGAGGGTGCCCAGATGCAGATTTACCGGCACAGGGTCAAAACGGACCACTGCCTTCAGATTTTCATCAGTCACCTGCACGGCGATCATGTATTCGGGTTACTCGGACTGATCACCAACTGGTCGCTGAAAAAGAGGGAAGCTCCGCTGACAATTTTTTCGCCACCCGGACTCCGCGAAATACTGGAAACAGTGATTCGCGTATGCAGTGTGCGGATGACCTATGAGCTGGTCTTTGAAGAGGTGGATGCCTCCGTTTCCTGCAAGGTTTTCGAAAACAAGCGGGTGGCAGTGTGGAGTATTCCGCTCAGCCACCGCAATCCGACCTGCGGATGGATGTTCAGGGAGCAGCCTGCTCCGCTGAACATCCGCCCGGAGGCACTCGATTTGTATGATATCAGGCACAACTTCGCGGCAATCCGGTCGGTGAAGGCAGGAAACAATCTGGAACTGCCCGATGGCCGCCTGATTGACAATCGTTTGCTGACCCTGCCTCCTGATCCGCTGCGCACATATGCTTTCTGCAGTGACACCATGCCCTCTGAAAAGGTTGTCGAAACAGTTGCAGGGGTTGACCTGCTCTATCACGAGGCTACTTTCGCCGATGATCACGAAGAGCAGGCACTCATTTCTTTTCATTCCACCGCCCGTCAGGCAGCCCGGGTGGCCCGTCGCGCTGGCGTCGGCCGCCTGCTGATCGGACATATCTCCGGCAGGTACGAGACGGTCGCGCGCCATCTCGCAGAGGCGCGGGAAGAATTTCCCGAGACCTATCTTGCGGAGGAAGGAGTCCGGTATGCTGTAAGAGAGTAGGCTCACCCGAGCCACTCAAGCCAGGTACGCTGGTCCAGCAGCGGAATCCCGTTATTCAGGCATACCTGCATAGTGTGGCCTGTACCACCCGACATGGGATCCGACAAATCATCGTAAAAGATACCGATACTGGCCGGACTGATTCCGTTGGCGCCAACTACCTTCACCGTATCGCGCAGAATATAGGCCGCCTTCATGGCGTAAGGATTGCGGTCTCCGGCAATGTACTGATCTATCAGTTTCTCCATCTTTTTATTTCCTCTGGAGTAATAGACCACTTCAGGCTCTTCGGCGAGATTCATGTCTTCCAGCGAGTAAGTCTGAAAAGCGAGATTGGTCTTTTTCCTGTGCCCGGAGTAAGGCGTTACCACCTGCAATCGTTCGGGATTCACAGATGCGACACCCTCCGAGAACAACTGATCTGCTCCGCTAGCGTTCCCGCTCCTGAACGTTATCAGTCTGGTATTTGCCGCCAGCATTCTGCCAATTGCAATGAGTTTTTCAGTATCGGCAGGCAGTACATTGCGTTTTCCTTCAAGCAAAACAATGGAGTTTTCGCGATCAAACTGGGAAATAAAATCAGAAAATGTCATAAAACCAGGGGTTTGTTAGTAATGAACGGGAGTGAAATGAAATTACAATTCGGGATAAAAGTATTAAACGGCTGCGTTCGGCTCGTGACCTCATACAAAAGGCGCATATCCCGTTTGACGGAATTGCGCCTTTTGTATCCATGGCAGGAATCCGGTCTTGCCGGTTGTCAGGTTATCTGGGCAGTACCCTGAACTCGGTTCTGCGGTTTTGGGCGTGCTGTTCCTCGGTACACTGAATACCGTTGCGGCACTGGTTAACCAGTTGTGATTCGCCATAACCGCGGTATTCGAGGCGGGAGCGGCGGATACCGCGTGACACCAGATAATCAACCACAGCTTTGGCGCGGCGATTGGAGAGTTCCAGGTTGAAGGCATCAGATGCACGGGAGTCTGTGTGAGAGCTGATTTCCACACGGAGTTCCGGACGGCGCTGCATCAACTTGAGAAGTTTCTCGTCAATAACATCTTTTGCATCGCGCGTCAGAATATCGCTGTTCACATCGTAGTATATGGGCAGGATATTGTAATCCAGCAGTTCACATTCAATTTTTCTCCACTCATATCCGTAGATGGAAGCTTCATCATCGCGGTCGCGGGTGAGGAAAACCTCTTCGCGCACCACAGAGGCTATCCGGGTAGAATCCACCATAGCGTCGCGGTCGAGCATTCTTTTCTGTACAGTTACATACTCGGCGGGAATCTCGATTTCGCGGATAGTGGCCGGTTTGTCTATTACCATACGGCGGATGATTTTGTACTTCTGTCCGACTTTGGCTTTGGGGGCATAAGTTGGCGGTGTCACAATACGCTTGACAGGAATATTTTTGGTAACTGCCGGGTATTCAACGTAACAGATTACGTCACATTCACCGGGCGTGGGTGAATTGCAACCGTCAATCATCGGCTTGTTTTCGAAACGTGCGTACGCGGGTTCGAGTACGATGGTTTCGAAAGTATCTATCATCTTCACCGGACTGATTGTGTAGGTGCTGTAGGCTTCCTCCACCAGAATCGAGTCAATTTCCTCGCGATAAACGGCAGGCACGTACTCGAAGCGCTTGGAAGCCTCGCGCACGAGCACGCGTTCCTCCACAGTTTTGTACACGGGAGGAGCCACCTTGTACTCCAGATAGGAGGGGTTGGTAACCACCTTTTCAATCTCGCGAAGTACTTCTATCGGGCATTTGATATAACAGGCTCCGGGCTCCGGGTTGGAGGGATAATTTTGGGCA
>CAIYFY010000163.1 GCA_903925535.1 uncultured Bacteroidota bacterium
AGCGCTATATCTCCAGGGCTATCAGTGAAGCAGGAAAAACCAGTTTCTCCAGCCTGATCAACAATTTCAGAATCAACGAAGCCCGCAGGCTGCTCACAGCCAATCACAATATAACCATAAACGAAATCACTGAAAAAACAGGTTTCGGAAGCCGCATATCTTTTCACCGCAACTTCAAATCGGCCACAGGCTTCACTCCCACTGAATACCAGAACTGGTCCAAAAACCAGTTCGAAGTGGAAGAGGAGCCCTAGTGTGTGCTCAGGATTCTCAGTTACCAAACAGTTCTGTGATCACTTCGCCCGTAGTGCCATTGGGCTCCATGATTCGCAGCATCGAGGCGAGCGTAGGCGCTATATCTGTGATCTGTACCAGCCGATGGGTAGTGCCTTTGGGCGATTTCCAGCCGTACCACAGCAGCGGAACGTGCGTATCATACGGATAAGAGGAGCCGTGTGTACACCCTCCGTCGCCAAAAAAGGCATCATCGGCATGCCATGCCGGATCGAGCTGAAAAATGATATCACCCGAACGACGCGGGTGTATGCCGTTTCTCAGCCTTGAGGCGAAAGGATAATCGGACGCTATCTGATCGAGGTCGTCGCGGGTGAGCACATCATACACACCCGGCATATCGCGCATGGCAGCCTTGATGGCCGCCTCCACATTGTACGGATCTGTCTGGTAGTCGGCAATGGTTTGCCAGTTGAGCCAGATCTGCTGGTTCGATACGGCCTGAATATAATCGCCGCCGCTGCCGAGGGCTGTGGCCAGCGCCTGTTCCAGCTTTTCCTCCAGTTTGCTTTCGGGGAATATGCCGGTTGGTATGCGCAACTCCCTGAAGTGCTCGGGGGTTTCGCAGCCCCCATGATCGGCCGTGAGGAACACCAGTACCTGGTCTTTTCCGAATTTCTGGTCCAGGTAGTTCAGCAAACGCTCCAGATCTTTGTCCAGTTTCAGGTACGTATCCTGTGTTTCTTCTGCGTGTACGCCAAACTGATGGCCCACATAATCGGTGCTGGAGAAACTCAGACAAAGAAAATCGGTCCAGTTGTCGGCGCCGAGTTCCATCTTGTCAATGGCCTCCAGCGCGAAGTCGAGGGTAATGGTATTGCCAAACGGTGTAAAACGGATTACCCCCACGTTGCCGGTCTTTTGCCGGATGGCGGCAAGGTCGTATGGCATATCGCCGGTAAAATACTTGAAATAGCCGGCATCCTCGTGTTGTTTCCAGTCGGCAAAGCTCTGGCTGTAATCCACCCCGGGCAGTTTGTCCCATTTTCCGGACGCATATTTCTCTGCCAGTTTGCGGCTGTTGAAATCCTGTACCCACTTCGGCAGACCGAGTGAATCGGGATAATAGGAAGAGGTAATAAAATTTCCGGTGGCATCGTCGAACCAGTAGGCTGCATTCGGGATATGACCGGCAGGCAGGATGCTTCCCCTGTCTTTCAGGCATACACCCACCACTTTGGAGCGGTAGTTGTTGCTCAGCCGCAGCTCATCGGTGATGGTGGTAGAGAGGAGTACCGTGGGCGAGTGTTGGCCTGTGCGGCCGTTTGGAGCGCCTACAGACTGGTATGCCGGGTCGGCGGTGACGTACCTGTTCTTGTTAAGCCCCCGGTCGAACCAGTCGTTGCCCACAATCCCGTTGACGGAGGGGGTTGTACCGGTGTAAACCGCTGCGTGACCCGGACCGGTATAGGTAGGTACGTAGTTGAAATGGGTGTTTTCGCATGAAAACCCGTCGCGAAGCAGGCGTTTGAATCCGCCGTTTCCGTATTCAGCCTCATAGCGATACAGGTAGTCATATCGCATCTGGTCTACCACGATTCCAATCACCAGTTTGGGTCGGGTCGGAGTATTTTGCGCATTCAACAGAAAGGACGCAGCCATGAAAAGGCCACAAAAAGCTGTAAAACGGGTCAGCATAACGCAGTGGATTCAGAGTTCGATTACCTTTCGGCGGAGTTCAAAGTGTTTTCCGAGATACACTTTTCGGACCATCTCGTCAGACGCCAGTTCTTCTGCAGTTCCTGCGCGCAGAATGGAGCCTTCAAACATCAGGTAGGCGCGGTCGGTGATACTCAGGGTTTCCTGTACATTGTGGTCTGTAATCAGGATACCGATATTTTTGGTTTTCAGTTTGGCGACGATGTACTGAATGTCCTCCACGGCGATGGGGTCTATACCGGCAAATGGTTCGTCGAGGAGGATAAAGCTGGGGTTGGTGGCGAGTGCGCGCGCGATTTCCGTGCGCCTGCGCTCACCGCCCGAGAGTGTGTCGCCGAGTCCGCTGCGCACGCGGTTGAGGTTGAACTCTTCGAGCAGCGACTCCAGTTTCTCTTCCTGTTGTATCCGGTTGAGATCAGTCATTTCTAGAACGGCGCGGATATTGTCTTCCACGGTCAGTTTGCGAAAGACGCTGGGTTCCTGGGGCAGGTAACCTATTCCGCGCTGCGCGCGCCTGTACATGGGCAGGTCGGTAATATCATCGTCGTTGAGATATACGTGCCCCGATGTGGGTTTGATGAACCCGACCGTCATGTAAAACGAGGTCGTTTTACCGGCACCGTTGGGACCGAGCAGACCCACGATTTCTCCTTGATTCACGGTGAAGCTGGCTCCGTCGACCACCTTACGGCCGCGGTAGGTTTTCACGAGGTGTTCGGCGTGCAGGGTTTTCATTGGTTGGAATCAACGCGGTTTTTACGCTGAACGTGTGCCAAGCG
>CAIYFY010000164.1 GCA_903925535.1 uncultured Bacteroidota bacterium
ATAACTTTGACCGGCCCCATTCAAGTCTCAAGTACAAAACCCCTGCAGCCTTTGAAAACCTAAACCAGAATCTCTACTTTAGAGTGGCACCGGTAAACGAGGGGTAGGACAGCCCCTCCGTCGCTGAAGGCAGGTGCCGGAGTAGCTGTGTAGGTCACCGGTTTCTGAAAAAACTCAAAGTCCACGTAACGGGCACCTGTATTGGAGTTCAGCGTAAGACCCGTGTACAGGTACATGGGGTCGGTCACGTTGGTTCCGTTTCTGCGCAGGTGGGCGAAACAGTCGAGGATATCGTTTTTGTTGGCCACGTTGCCGGTACCCGGGTGCCACCAGCTGGGCGGCTCTCCGTTCTTACTGGCAATGGCGTACATAGTCTGGTCGTCTAGGTTGAAGCCGCCGGCAGTACCTCCGAAGTGGTCCCGTTGGAATACCCCGTCGAGCATCAGGCGGGCGTTGGCAGTTCCATAGTAGGAATAGGGCGTCCTCCGTATGAAAGTACTGTTAATGTTCGCCGGATCATTGTAAAAAGTGAAGAGCGCTGCCGCACCGGTTGTGTCAATCACGCCGATACCTGAGCCAGCATATCCGGGGAGTTTAAACCAGTCATCGGTACCACCCGGCGTACCGGCAGTAGCCTGGAGTCTGTTGGCACTGATATCGGCATCAATACCGAAATTGGCCTTGATGCCACCGAAAGGAATAGCCTGGGCTGAAAGCTGAACATGGCAGACGGCAATCAGCATGGCAGACAGAACTAACTGCCTGCACAAGAACAAACGGTTCATATACATTTCTACGAATTTGACGTTCCCCGGGGTCAGGGAAGGAGCAGAAGCCGGGACAGGGCCCGGGACTGAAGCGGAGAAAAAACTTTTCATAAGCAAGTAAGTATTACAGTGCGTGTGATGGCAGACGAGGCTGCCCTGACTTCACCAAGGGGATTAAAACGAACCTCACACCCGAAGGTATCCGGTCCAGACACAAACATAACGATTATGACAAGGACGACAAACCGGGCGCCACAATTACATCGCGGCACGGAAAGGCGTTTTGAGGCACAAAGATTCAAAGAAAAAACAATAGCGACTTTTCAATTAGGCCCAAATACTTTTCAATTATGCCCTATTATGGACGTATTTAATAATCATGACTCTTTTCTGCAGGAATTTTATCCTTGATGATTTATTACTTCATGATTACAGAATGACTATATTTGCCACAGTTGTTTTTAATCCTGAACCTGAATGTCTCAAAACGCGACCTCCCATGAACATGGTAAGGCTGTCCGCTTTGTTGATTTTTCTGATTTTTGTTTCGTCTGTCGAAAGCCAGACGCCCCGAACAGCGTCTTCTGTCACTGTAGCCGACGGACTGTCACAAGGGTTTGTCACTTCTTTGTTTCAGGACAGCAGGGGATTCATCTGGATCGGTTCGCTGTATGGCCTGAATCGCTATGACGGCTACGAAATTAAATCCTACACACCGGACCTGACTGCTCCGCACGCGCTTCGCGCCAGCACCATCTACAATATCTGCGAGGGCCCGGGAGGCGTAATATGGCTTGGAACGGAGAAAGGAATCATTGCTTTCGATCCATACTCCGAACGTTTTCTCCCGCTCAACGACGCAAAAAGCAATATTCCCGGAGGGAGCGCAAATCAGGTGTATATCCGAAAAAACGGTTCACTTGTTGTACAAAACGGTGATAAGAATGTCATTTTTGAAGTTACCCCTCCCAAAAACCTGATGAATATGATTCGTTCAGGAGTTATCGAGAGCGGTTCTTTCAAATGCCGGGTACTTCAATATGACAACAGTGTAAATCAGCCTGTTTACAAGATAAGACTTTCTGCAGACTCCACTTTACTGGCTTTTGATGCCGGCGGCAATCTCTGCAAGGCCAATCTTGACAATATGGTATGCAAATCCGCTGCTCCGGGTGATTTCAGTTTCCGCCAGATTGCCTCATACGGACTCATAGACGGCAGCGATGGCAGTGGCCACCTGTTTCATCTCTCAAAGGTAAACAGCCGGGGGCTCCATTACCGATTCCTGCCAGTTTATTATAATGCAGGCGATAAACGTTACCTCTACCGGTGGGGAACTTCCGATGTAGCTGAATTGGCCATCCTGCCACACCACTCCGCTATTCCTGAAACCGGGAACCCGGTTTTTTTGCGCCAGTTCAAGCCCGTCCTGACACTCGAAAAGCCCTGCTCCGGAGCCATCCTGTACGACCGCTCCGGCAAACTCTGGATTGGTACAAATGGTTATGGAGCCCGGGTACTGGGTACTCCCAAAGATGGTATCTTACATTTTGCTGATGAAATCAGTTTTTCAAACTTCACCTGCCTTCAGAATGGCCTCATCTGGCCGGGTCAGTCTCACAATATTGTTTTCAATACCGAAACCGGACGCACGGAAACAGTTCCCTGGGATAAAACGCTGCCCAGTCACGCCAATGTAAACAGTCTTCATCTCGATGAGCAGGGAAACTACTGGGCGCTGATCAGTTTGCCTGGCAAGTATCAGTTTCAGAAATACAACACAGAAACAGGAAGGTGGTCGGTTTTACCGTTTCCGACCGGACGGATAACAGGTGAACGAACAGTTATCACCGGTGATAAAAAAGGATATGTCTGGTTTCTCGCAGGTGATGCCAGGGTAATCAGGGTCAATACTGTCGACGACAGCGTGGAGGAATGGAATATCGCCTACCTTTTTCCTCCGGAAGAAACCGGCCAGTTTCAGGGCTACAGCTCCTCCGACGACGGCCACAACAACTTGTGGATAGGCACTTCCTGTGGACTGCTGCGGATTGACTACAGCGGAGACAAACCGGCTTTTCAGGCTTTTCACAACTTTACCCCCAAAGGAATTCTTTTCACCAGTGATCATTTGCTGAGTGTTTGTCCGGATCTGACCGACAGGAATATTATCTGGGTGGGAACAAAGGGCGGCGGCCTGTGTCGCCTGGATATAAAAAAAGGTACTACTGATACCTACACTACCAGTGACGGACTCGCAGACAATGTGATATATGGAATACTGCCGGATGTAACCGGAAAGCTCTGGCTGAGCACCAACAGGGGCATCACCTGCCATGATCCGGCAACGCGACGATTCTTTAATCCGTTCCCTGGCCAGCCTGACCTCAATGTGGAATTCAATACCGGTGCTTACAGTCTGCTGGACTCCGGTAAACTGGCGCTGGGAAGTGTTAATGGGCTCTTTATTATTGACCCCCTAAAGTTGACGGACGAGGTCGGAGAAATCCGTGTGGCTATCTCGGATTTACGGATAAGGGGTGTATCCATAAGCGCTCCGGAAAACGCCTCTTTCGTTTCTTTCAGTGAAACCAATGAATACCGGATTGATGTTCCTTACAGCCACAACAATATCTCGGTTTCTTTCGTGGCACTGCCCGAAAACTCGGAAAAATCAGTCAGGTATCGCTACAGAATTACAACCCTTGGCAGCGAATGGATAGAAACCAGAGCCAAACGGACAGTCAATATTGCCGGAATAACCTACGGCAACCACACGA
This sequence comes from uncultured Bacteroidota bacterium, assembly GCA_903925535.1. Lineage (GTDB taxonomy): Bacteria > Bacteroidota > Bacteroidia > Chitinophagales > Saprospiraceae > M3007. The sequence goes on from CAIYFY010000164.1 coordinate 3,548, forward strand.
TAGAAATTCAGGCAGCTGCACAGAATGCAGAATGGTCTGAGTCAACATTCGTACATCTTCGTATCAGAACGCCCTGGTATGCAACCAGTATTGCCTGGATTACCTATACTGCCCTCGTACTGGCAGGTATCCATCTGTACATCAGGCGTCACAGGAGACAGCTGGAGCTGAAGCACTCCATGGAACTGGACAGGATGGAACTGGAGCGAATGAAAACAATGGATCAGTTCAAGGCCCGGTTTTATTCCTATATCACCCACGAGTTCAAGACGCCACTCACCATTCTGCTGAATCTGACCGGAAGAATTTCTGCGGAAAATACCAGAGTTGCACTTTCTTCCATCAAGGCGGGTATCACACGGCAGGCTGAAAACATGCTTGAACTGGTTAATCAGGTCATGGACGTAAGCCGCCTCCAGGATAATAATCCGGAACTTCACTGGCGTCAGGGCGATATCGGTTCGTACATAAATCTGTGGGTGGAATCGTTCAGGCCACTGGCCGATTTCAAACATATTTCGCTGGAATATACCACCGATACGTCCGGCATGATGATGGATTTTGATCCAATCCGGTTGAAATATATCATCAATAATCTTCTGAGCAATGCCATCAGACACACGGGCAAAGGAGGAAAAATTGAAGTGTCTTTCAACCAGTGTGAGGATTCACGGGTTTGCCTGACTGTAACCGACAACGGAGAAGGTATTCGTCCTGAAGACATTCCTTTCATTTTTGACCGCAACTTCAGGGGTAAGTCTGATAACCGCGAAGACGGGCACTTCGGCCTGGGTCTGGCATTTGTCAAAGATCTTGTTTTTCTGTTTGGAGGTGACATCAGTGTAACCAGCGAGCCGGGAATCGGTACCCGGTTCACCATTTTCCTGCCTGTCAGCAACACCGCGCCTGTAATGGAGTCTGCCGCTCCGGAAAGTGAGCCCGCCCAGGAGTTCCCCGTTCGCCAGACTGTTGAAAAAGGTGAACAACCGCTACTGCTGGTGGTAGACGACAGCCAGGTCATATTGTCTTACCTGAAATCCTTCCTTTCCGGACATTTCCGGGTTATCACAGCAACCAACGGGAAAATAGCCTGGAACCTGGCGCTCGAACACCTTCCGGATCTGGTGCTGACTGATCTTGTAATGCCGGAAATGGACGGTCTGCAGCTTACCGACAAACTGAAAGCGCACGAACTGACTTGTCATATCCCTGTGCTGATGCTGAGCGCCCGCGCTGAAGTGGAGGATCGCATCAAAGGGCACCAGCACGGAGCAGATGCCTTTTTACCCAAGCCATTTCATGAACAGGAGCTTGAACTGATTGTCCAGAATATGCTTCTTCTCCAAAAAAGATGGCGTGAGCGTTTCCAGTCCTTCGAAGCGGACAACAACGATCAGGATCGGGAGACAACTGCACCCCCGGAAACACACTTCCACCATGATCCTTTCATGAACAGGCTGTACAGTGTGTACGAAAAGCACTACGCTGAAGAAAATTTTGACCTTGATACGCTGTGTCAGTATCTGCTGATCAGCAAATCTCAACTGCAGAGAAAACTCGCAGCTGTTGTACGTGAATCAGCCATGGAACTGCTCCGCGAATTCAGGCTCAACAAGGCCAGGGAACTGTTCCTCGGATACCCCGATATGCAGGTGAAAGAAGTATGCACCAAAACAGGATTCAAGAATCCAGCCCACTTTTCCACGTTGTTTACCAAGAGGTTTGGTATTTCCCCAAGTGAATTGCGAAAACAGCACGAGGACTAGTCCCGGGGTGTGTCTGAAAATACTGGCGAGGTCGAAAACAGCAGATTTTGGGTTCTGGACAAAGATGCTTTTGAGGGTAACATCGGGTTATATTGCCCAAAAAAGACCTGTCGGACAGGTTCCAAAAGATGCGTTTTCGGGCAGGCATGTATTTTTCAGACACACCCTGGAACCTACTCCAGCACCACTTTTTTCACCAGAATCCCCCTGTCAGTAGCTACAGACAGTGTATAAACGCCCGGCGTGAGGCCCGACAGATCCAGTGTTATCATCTCCGCAGGTGCCGTCTCTTCACTTTTCACCTGCCGGCCCAGTGTGTCGCGCACATCCACACGCTGTATGAGGGCGCCGGTTTCTGTCTCTATGGTCAGCATACCGCTGGCTGGCGACGGAAATATATTCAGTCCGGCAGCCTCGGGAGCTGATACCGCCGTGTTCACCGCACTGAAGTCTGTCAGTTCCACACAAAACAGATCGCCGTTCCACTGACCTGCTGTCAGGGCGCCGGTTTTCAGCCACGTGATTCCCCCTTTTGACGGATCGAAAAACCAGCCCTTGTCCATGGCGTTAAGCGCCGCAAGTCCGGCGGCCTGTGGCAATTCTTCTGTCTGCACACCGGCATGCAGGTTTACCCTGCCGGGCTTATATCCGAAATGTACCGCCGCCTTGTACTGGCGGGTTGTCATTTGTCCCTCAAAAGTGCCTCCCTGCGGCTGTCCGGCACAAATCGTTACCGGTTCGGCATACCCGTCCTCGGGCCCCGATGCGCTGATTTGCATCGTCTGGTATGCCCCCTGACGATATGCTTTGGAATATCCGTCGTCTTCATACAATTCAAACGTGGATTCGCCGTGCGGCCATGCGTGGATAATGAGCGTATCCAGTGGCTTCTGTCCGTCGTACTGCATGAGCGGGTACTCGGGCACAATCGCGCCCGCCCGAGCGAACACGGGCACTTTGCTCAGCGGTGCGCTGAAATTGTTCAGCCACACCGGTCCCTCAAAGGTGGTTCCGTCGTACCAGTCGTACCACCTGCCAGCCGGCAGGTAAATGCTGTCGCGCTTGAGCGGACCAGCCAGCACCGGCGCTACCAGCAGCCACGCTCCCGACATGAACTGGTACTGCGTTCTGGCACTGCGGCATACCGGATCTTCCGGGAACTCCAGCACCATGCCGCGGGCCACCGGAGCACCGTTCAGACTGGCCTCCCGGCAGTAGGAGTACAGGTAGGGGCGCAGGCGCATCTTGCGCTCCAGCGACAACCGGTTGGCTGTGGTGTAGTTGCCGCCGTGTACCCACGGCTGCTTGCCCAGCGATGCCCAGCCCGATATGGTCATCATGGCCGGCGTGAAGCATTTCCACTGCAGATCGCGGGTGTAACTCAGCGCTGATCCGCCAAATATGCCGTCTATATCGCCGGTTGAACAGTTGAAGCCCGACAAACCCGCCCCGATAACGGTCGGGATGTGCATTTTCAGGTTGTTGAAGTTGCCCGACTGGTCGCCCGACCAGACAGTGGCAAATTTCTGTGTGCCCGCCCAGCCGGCAACGGTCCATACATAACCCCGGCGGTCGCTGTTCTGCTCTATGCCATTCCAGGCATTGAGGCCCGACTGGAAGGCCGACCGGTAACCGGGACCCACCAGTGCTACATCGAGTTTGTAAACACCCACACCGGCCTGTCCTGCCTCGTAAGGGGCATTCGAGGTGCCATCTTCCGTCCATAATCCCAGCCGGAATCCGATGGACTCCAGTGAATCCCGGACGGTTTCCAGATTTTCATACCCGCAGGAGTAACCGTCGTTGGGGAGCATCCAGCCGCCGGGCATGTTAAACTGGCGGTATTTTTTGGCAATACTGGTAAAACCGTCGAGGGTGGTACCTGTATCGTTGTAACAATCGGCGTCGCCAAACTCCAGTCCCCAGCGGTGAATCAGGAAAGGCCGGCCGGTAATCCAGGTATATCCCGCCAGTACCGATTTCAGGCTGCCGCCAAAGAAGCAAAATACATCAAAATCACTGCCCTTGTGCGAAAAATGCGCCTGTCCGGAGCTCAGGTCATACACGCCGGTTTCAAAGGTATTTCTGAAAAATCCGTACCCGCGCTCCGACATCAGGAAGGGCACCGGGTTGGGAATGGAGCCTATACCCCAGCTGTTGGAATAGTCGTTTTCTATGCGTACCAGCTGGTCGCGGAAGGCGAAATAGCCGTTCTGCATCCCTCCCCCGTAGAAATACTCCCCGGGCTGGGCCGATATCTGCTGGTTCGCATTTTGACCGTACGAAACGGGCTGCATTTCCTCCCAGATCATTTCACTGAGATCTGCCTTCCACACGCTCAGTCTGAACGCATTCCGGTAAACACGCACGGCAAGTGCTTCGGTTTTAAACTGCCAGTAATCAGGGTTCGTGTCGTCGGCCACAATGGCGACCGGAGCAGCCGGCGCAGTCTGCTCCAGCAACAGTCCGCCGGTGGGATCGCTGTAAATACCCGTGGAGGCCAGACGCATCCGGAACAGATCGGGACGGTAAAACTGCAGTTTCACCCGGCTTACACCCAGTGAAAACTCGATGTCATTACCCGAAACCTGGTAGCCTTGTACTGCACCCAGGGAAATCTGCTGTTTGCCCGACACAGCAGTCAGAGTATCGTTGCCGGCGTATTGCTCTCCGGGCAGACTGGTCCACACTTTAAAGGAGTGTATATCCGATCCACTCAGGTTGCGCGGCGGAAAACGCACATCGAACACGCCGTTGGGCGCGATGGGCTGCGTGGAAGCAGGCACGGTAACCGTCACCGGTGCGCCGCCATCAAGTATGTAGGTAACGTCGAAATTCTCGGAAATAACTGCAGAACCCACATTGGCAATACGCACGTTCACGGAGTCGTTTGCAGTAAAGGCCGTTACAAACCGGGTGGGCTTCATGAGCGCTGTCACCTCCACATCTTTGGCGAAAACAGGCTGCCAGGCGGCACCCTTGATTAGTCCGGTGAGGCCACCCTTTATATCCATGGTCACATCGCCTGATCCTTCATCCAGCGGGAAATAGTGCTTCAGTGAGGCGTAAAACGGATGTGAGGCTGTCACAGATGTATTCATATACTGCGCAATCACAGGCGCGCTGAGTGCTGTACCCCAGATGCGCACCTCGTCCACTTTGGCGAGCAGCGCTCCCGCGCCGAAGAGATCCACACCAATTTTGCCCATGGGCATATTGATGGAGCCATTAATAACGCCTTTCTGTACGCCGTTGATGTACAGCGTCATGGTGGTTCCGTTATTCACCACAGCCAGATGCTGCCATGCACCCACGGGCGTGGAGTAATTATATTGCCAGTCGGCCACTCCGCCCTTGGTGATTCCCACCTTTCCGCTGTTGATGTACTGCTCCAGCCTGATTCCGGAGGTGCCGTCGGTACCCGTCATCAGGTGAGAGTAAGGCTGAACGCCGCTGCGCTGCACCTGGCACTCGAACGTCCAGGGCGGTGCAAAATCAACCCCTCCGGAAATTTCAACATAGTCGTTATAGCCATCGAAGGAGAGGCGCGACTGGCCGTGGAGGGAAACAGTTGTCAGCAGACAGAGAACAAAAAACAGTCGGATAACAGCGTTCATAGATAGAGAAAAGGGACTTTTTAGTGAATGTCAGGGCAATGTTCAAAAAAAAATCGGAAATCAGGACAAAATTCCGATTTCCGATTTCTTTCATGTAGGTATCACGATGCCCTGAACGCCACCTCATGATATTCCTTCTGGTGGGGACCAAGAAAGAGCCGGACGTACATCCGCAACAAGCCCAGTTCCAGAAACAGAAAGTTCACCGCCAGTAACAGTAACAGCATTATCTGGCCGCTGTCAACGTGTGTAAATATCAGATCTATTCCCACAAAAGTAGGAGAAACGGGAAATCCGGATACTCCCAGACAACATACCAGAAATACTGCAGCCATGCGCGGGTGCTCGTAAGCATGCCCGTGAAATCGCTGCAGATGCACGTCTCTCTCGCGCACAATCAGCCAGCGCAACACAAAATAACCCGCCACTGACGCAGCTCCCGAACCACTCAGGTACCATACCAGCTGTTCGGCTGGCACATCACTGTTCAGCAGGATGGACAGAGTAATGAATAGCTGGCTCGACACGGCATGTACCCATACACTCACAGGTGACTCCCGTTCTGCCAGGGCAAATAATACCATCAGGGTGCCCGAGAGTGCAAAGAAAATAACCGACAAGCTCAATATCATGTCCGGCAAAACAGGCTTGCTCTGCAGCAGCAAAGCACCTGACAGCAGACAAAAACCGCTCAGCAGAAACCCTGTGCGACCGCGCAGGAATCCCAGCCGGTGGCCGACCGCCTTGAACGGTGCCCACAAAAACCTGTAATGCAGACTGTCCAGATTCCACTCCCTGAGATTCAGTATGTACAGCGCATTTCGCAGCCTGTCGGTCAGGGTGGCCATCTGCAGCCGCGGGCCCGGCTTGTAGTGAAAAAACATGTCGTGTATGAGGTAATTCAGTACCGACGGAGAAACCAGCAATTGCCAGGTACGCAGAAGCGCATTTCCACAGGTGTGAATCAGTGCCAGCGTGTACCACCCCAGCGATATTTCCATGAAAATCAGCCCGATCTGAACAATGGACGAGTAGGCAATTTGCGTTTTCACCGTTGACTGCACCCGCCCGGTGCCTCCTGCCACAACCACTGTAACCAGCCCGACAACAAAGACTCCGGTTTTTGTCAGTACTTCATGGCTCCAGTAATCACTTGTGCGCAACAACAGAAATACCCCAAGGTGCGAGGCCAGCGAGCCGTAAAAAATGGCACTTGAACTCGTCGGACCCTCCATCGCCCTCGGCAACCACGTGGAAAATGGAAACTGCGCCGACTTGACAGCAGCCGATATCAGTATCATCACAGCTACAAACATGGCTCCGGCGTAATGCTGACCGAACAAATTATTTACTTCTCCTGCATTCCCGAGTTCCGAAAACGAGATATTCCGGTGCCACAGGTGATGACTCATCCACATGGCCAGTATCAGACAAATATCGCCAAGCCGGTAATATGAAAGTACTTTGAGTGCGTTTCTCACTGGCAGGTACCGGTCACGGTAGAAGGCAATCAGCAGAAACGAGGTGATCCCAAGTATCTCCCACCCGATAAACAGGGTTTCAAAGTTGCCGGAGATTATCAGCAGGTTATACGCTGAATAAAACAGCAGCAACATGGAAAAGAAACGCCTGAACCCCGGGTCACGGTGCATGTAGTACTTGCTGAACACGGAAATCAACAGCACAATCACAGCGCCGAGCATGGCAAAAGCCGCCGAGAACCTGTCGAACAATACCCTGATACTGAATTCAAAGTGTTCTGTCTGGTACAGGGTAAGCAATTTCAGATTCATCTGCTGCCAGTCGGTGCCAAAGCACATCAGCAGGGTCAGTAACAAATTTGCACTGAGCCCGGTCAGAACAATGCGCGCAAGTAATCTCTCCTGCCTGGAGGGAACGAACAGGCTGACAAAGTATATAAGCAGGGGTAATCCTGCCAGTAAAGGTAGTAGTTGGCTCATCCGTTCAATTATTTAAGGTATAAACAGGCAGGTTCTCCCTGGTGGCATCCACAATGTGGTTTGTCTCCATTTCCGGGGCATTTTCCAGTACGGCAGCGAGGTTTTCCGCGCGCTGCACCGGTCCCGACACCGGTTGATAAAGTTCAAATATTCCACCCCGGAACCTGTATATCGCCCGGCTGTCCGGATCCACTGCTATCAGATGTACCCATTCATTGATGAACCATTCGTACATAGAGGCTTCGCTTTGTACGGTTCTCAACACAATATCGGGCAGCTGTTCCACTATGAGCAACAGCCTGACCGGGTCGTGTACCTCTATCATCTGAAGAGGCAAACCCGGACGCAGATCCCCGTCACTGCTGTTCGCTACGGCAAACAGTCCCACCACATTGTGAGGCAGTTTGGTGCCCGCACCGAATTTGTAGTTGTCCACCCTGGAAAAGTAGTACTCCAGGTTAATACCACCGCATACCGGACCCAGCGGACGCATAATTCCCCTGAGCAGGGTGCCTCCGGGATCGGTGCGGTAATCATAAGAGTTCAGAAAAGCACGGCGATCCAGAAAAAGCGATCTGGTCATGTCGCGGCGCCCCACAATACACAGGCTGTTGGTACCGTGCCCCAGTTCGGGCCGGGGCTCAAACAGTGATACCGAACGCTCAAGGATTGCCTGGCGCACTTTTTTCAGCGACTGCCGGGTATCTATGGAGGCAAACCTGCGCGACCGCTCCCGCGCATTCATATCCAGTGCCCTCTCGAAAGATTGCCTGTATGCTTCGTGCCTGTCTCTGTTCTCCTGACTGAGTACCTGTTCGTCATAATACCTGATTACATCGGCGGCTGTATCGTGCATGGCGCCCAAGAACTGCGTGGTATCGGGTATTTCAAGTCCGCGGTTTTTCAAAACGGCGCGCACTCCGGCATGGTTGGCCATAAAGGCGAATACGCGTGCATTCACCGCACCCGGCCTGCCGCTGCAGGCTCCGCAATCGTGCGCCCCGTG
>CAIYFY010000165.1 GCA_903925535.1 uncultured Bacteroidota bacterium
AAAAATACTCGCGGCTGGTATCAACACTACCCTTGATGACCAGTTTTACAGCAGATCATCTGACGGGATGAGCGGCTACCTGGTAAGTAACCGCCCGGGCCCGAATAACCTCAAAAGTAAAACCTGCTGCGATGATATTTACGCGTGGGAGCTCGAACGCATCAAAGTGGAGCTCGCCATACAGACGTTCAGACTCAAGCGCAAAGGTGAAAAAGAGAACCAGCCCCTCAAGGATTGTACTATCGGCATCATTGATGTGACCGAAAAAGTATCTAAGAATGTGGAGGAAAAGAGCAATCCGGCTACCAACACCTTCTCTTTCAATCTCGAGCCCGACAAATCCTACGTTGTCATTGCATCCGCTCCGGGTTACAGACCCGATACACTGGCGTTCAACACGCTCGGAATCAAGAAGACCACCAAAGTAGAGAAGAAGTTCACTCTCCGCCTCCTCCGGAAGGAGCCAGAGTACGATACGATCCGTATCAACGAACCCATCCGTCTGGACAATATTCTCTATGACTTCAACGACGACAAGATTCGCACGGATGCAGAACCAGATCTTCAGTACCTGGCTGATCTGATGTCCAAGAATCCTGAAATGAAAATTGAACTTTCCTCCCATACGGATGCACGCGGTAATGATGCATACAACGAAGACCTGTCGCAGCGTCGCGCCGAGAGCGCCAAGCGCTGGCTGGTTTCCAGGGGTATCAAGGAGGACCGGATCGTGGCGAAAGGTTATGGAGAAAAGGTTCTGCTGAACAAATGTGCCAACGGCGTCGAGTGTACAGAGGAGGAGCATCAGGAGAACCGCCGTACCGAGTTCAAAATTATTGCCGGTCCAACCAGTATTGTAACTGAAAAGGTGGAAAAAAGAGAGAAAAAGCCTGCTGCTCCGGCACCAACCGGTGGCAAGCAGTCGCTGGACGCACTCAGGTTTCTGCAGGAGCTCATCGAATCTGCCAATGGCAATCCTGCCGACAAGGAGATGAAGTTCAAGTCGGAGCGCTTTGATTTCAGGGAAGCAAAGGAAGGCGAGTTTGTCAAATACGAGTATGTGTTCGACAATATTGGCAACAAGGCGCTCGAGATTGATATGGTCAGCGCCTGTGAATGCATGGAAGTGAAATGGACGACCGAAAAAATACAGCCCGGAAAACAGGGCCGTGTGGAGGTGGTATTCAATACACTGAGTTTCAAAGGGGATGTTTCCTGGGATATTGATGTTGTTTTCAAGAATACAGATGCTGACGGTTTTCCGCTCACCAAGCGTGTGCAGATGGTTGGAAAAATCAGATAATCATGAAAAAATACGTCAACAAGATACTGTCTGGCCTGCTTGGCATACTCATTATTATCCAGTTCATTCAGCCCGAAAGGAATGAGTCGGGAACTGCTCCGGGAGATATTGCCGGAAAGTATGCTGTTCCGGACGAGGTAATGGAGGTACTCAAGCCGGCGTGTTACGATTGCCACAGTAACCAGACCCGTTATCCCTGGTATGCCAGTATACAGCCTGTAGCCTGGTGGCTGGCCGGGCATGTAAACGACGGCAAAAGACACCTGAACTTTCACGAGTTTACCACCCGTAAAATAGCCGTTCAGAACCACAAGCTGGAGGAGATCATTGAGATGGTGAAAGAAAAGGAAATGCCCCTCGGCTCGTACACCTGGACGCACGCGGACGCGCGCCTGAGCGATGCGCAGCGCGATCTGATCACCAACTGGGCACAGTCGGCCATGGACGGACTGAAGGCACAATATCCTGCCGACAGTCTGGTACTGCGCAGAAAATAGTATTTAACAACTGTATCCTGATAAAAAAACGGAGCGCGCCTGTTCATTCAGACGCGCTCCGTTTTTTTTTAAGGTGGCCAGTTTCCGGCTAGTTGCCGGTCTGATATACCTGCACCGGACCGTTATAATTTGAAACGATTATCAACCGTTTGCTTCCAGCCCCCTTGAGCAGTGCGATATCTCTTGCCTCGCGAGGTGCCCAGAACCCGCTCAGGGTATTGTCGAGCCACTGGAAGTTCCCCTTCCCGTCGCCGAGAAGGACAGAACCGTTTCCGGCATCCGAACGGTTGGTCTCGACTTCAAAGCCGTACTTGTTTCCTGCCATGATGATATCCGGGTTTCCGTCGGCATTAACATCCGTTACGGCAATACCCTGGTTGACAGAAATCTGGACCTGCGGAGGCAGGCTGCGTCTGACAAATTTGCCCCCCTGATTTTCCCACCAGCAGGTTTCAAGGTCGTAGCACACAAACTGAGATGCACCGTCCAGGTCCTTCTGAGCCCAGATATCACTGATGGTGGCCCTCGCATAATCGTCCGAGTAGAGGAATCGTTTTTTGAGGCTGGGTATTTGTTTAACCAGGACGTCTTTTTGTACCAGCGGGTATATTTTCCCCTTTTCCTGGAAGGCCACAATCGGGTCGAGGGTATTATTGTTGTCGAAGTCTTTGGCGTAGCATCGCAGAGGAGCGTCGGCGGAGGCTGTAAAACGGAGGTTTAATCCGAGATTACCCGTGACAATATCCATATCACCGTCTTTGTCGAGATCGGCAATTTCGAGTTTGTTCCACAGACCACCGGAATTACCCAGACCGGACTGAGCTGTGATGTTCTGCAGCCTGTTGCCCGATAATTTGAAAATGGAAACAGTTAAAGCAACTGGAAAAGTTGCCATGCTTGAAGCAAAGATTGGGAATATGAATATCTCCAGCACCA
>CAIYFY010000166.1 GCA_903925535.1 uncultured Bacteroidota bacterium
AGTAGGCGTTGCCGGTGAGAACAGCGCTTCTGCAGCTGACGCGATTGCCACTTTCCCGGTTAACTTCGAGACAGGCAAGACATACGTAGTAATGGCTGGCGGCGTAGTAGGTGCTACCGGCGCTACTGCATTCAATCTGTTCGTAAATGCTGATGCCCGCGAGGCAGGCACAGGCAGCAATGTAGATGTAGCCGTATTCCACGGTTCACCGGATGCTCCGGCTGTTGACGTTGATGCAGTATTTGTAGCCAATAACGTAGTATCCAACCTCGCATTTGGCGAGTTCACAGGCTACCTGAGTCTGCCAGCTGCGAAGTACGACCTGGCTATCCAGCCTGCTGGAACAAACATCACGGCTGCATCTTTCCGCGCCGACCTGAGCGGTCTGGCTGGCGGTGCTGCCACTGTATTTGCTTCTGGTTACCTGGCATCTTCCCCTTCATTCGGTGTATTTGCTGCTCTTCCGAACGGAACGGTGGTACAGCTTCCTGCTACTCCGACTGCACGTGTACAGATCATCCACAACTCACCCGAGCCAACCGTTGACCTGTATGTTGACAATGCCCAGCTGGCCGACAACTTTGAGTTCCGTACAGCTACCCCATTCATTGATGTACCTTCCGACCGTGCCCTGACAGTAGGTGTTGCAGGTTCGAACAGCGCTTCTGCAGCTGATGCGATTGCCACTTTCCCGGTTAACTTCGAGACAGGCAAGACATACGTAGTAATGGCTGGCGGCGTAGTAGGTGCTACCGGTGCTACTGCATTCAATCTGTTCGTAAATGCTGATGCCCGCGAGGCAGGCACAGGCAGCAACGTTGATGTAGCCGTATTCCACGGTTCACCGGATGCTCCGGCTGTTGACGTTGATGCAGTATTTGTAGCTGACAACGTGGTGTCCAATCTGTCTTTCGGTCAGTTCACAGGCTACCTGAGTCTGCCAGCTGCGAAGTACGATCTGGCGATTCAGCCTGCAGGTACCACTACAACTGTAGCATCTTTCCGCGCCGACCTGAGCGGTCTGGCTGGTGGTGCCGCTACAGTGTTTGCTTCAGGCTACCTCACACAGGCCCCCGGTTTCGGTCTGTACGCTGCTCTCCCGAACGGAGCAGTAGTACCACTTTCTGCCACCCCGACAGCCCGTGTTCAGATTATCCACAATTCACCGGCGCCGATTGTTGACGTGTATGCCGATGGAGCCCGTCTGATAGACAACTTTGAGTTCCGCAAGGCTACGCCGTTCCTCACCGTACCTGCCGACCGTGCCATCACAATTGGAATAGCCGGCGAGAACAGCAACAGCGCTGCCGATGCGATTGCTACTTTCCCTGCCAACTTCAATACCGGAGAGACTTATGTAGTAATGGCCGGTGGCGTTGTAGGCAACACAGGCGCAACTGCTTTCAACCTGTTTGTAAAAGAAGGAGCCCGCGAGATATCAAGCGGTCCGGCGAATGTTGACGTACAGCTTTTCCACGGTGCACCGGATGCACCCGAGGTTGACGTGAGGCTGCCTGGTGGTGCCATCCTGTTCGACAACGTAGAATTTGGCGAATATGCTGACTATCAGAGCATTCCTGCCACCAACTACAAAGTCTATCTGACACCTTCCAACGACAACAGCAACATTCTGGCTGCATACACAGCACCGTTGTCGCTGATACCGGGTCAGGCGGTAACCGTATTTGCCTCAGGTTACTTTGGCGGAGGCACTCCTGCCTTCGGAGTATGGGCAGCGCTGAGTTCTGGAGTAACCCTCCCGCTCACACCGGCTGCCGTATCTGTAAACGATCTGGAGAGTGTAACCGACTTCAGGCTGGCGCCGAATCCGGCTGTTGACCAGGTAGTTGTGAGCTTTGATGTGAAAGAGAGCAGCAACCTGCGCTACCGCATCATGGACTACAGTGGCCGTCTGGTACAGGAGGGCGACTTCGGCCAGGTGAGTGCCGGTACATTCAGCGATCGTATCCTGGTGAACGATCTGCCGCAGGGCACATACAACCTGGAAATCCGTTCAGAGGCGGGTTCAAAAGTGACCCGTTTTGTGATTCAGAAATAGGTTTGGTTAATTAATAAATCTGGATTGGGCCGCTCCTGTCAGGGGGCGGCCCTTTTCATTGATATGATACCTGTACATATTCAGAGATATTTGATACGAAAACAAAGATTGGTTAGTCAGCAAAGTATGCATCTTTGTATCTCGCAAGTGCAAAACTACTACTACCGGATGTTCGGCAGGCTGCTCATAGTCGCTATGATTTTCTGGTTACAGGCATCCCGTTGTCTGTCCCAGCAATTGAAGCAACTGTCTGTTGAGGACGGTTTGTCACAGGGGTTTGTAAGTACAATTTCACAGGACAAGAATGGATATATCTGGGCTGGCACGCTCAACGGGCTGAACAGGTATGACGGATATCAGTTCAAAACCTACCATTATGTTTCCGGCGATCCCTTTTCGATAGCTTCAGGGGAAATACTGTCGCTTGCCAACGATGATACTGGCAGAATGTGGGTATTCACGCCCGCATGTGTTCAATATTACAATGCGGAAAACGACAGGTTCGAAACACCTGTGACGTCTGCCGGGACAAGAGAAAACCGCACACATTCGCTGACATATCTGAAGAAAAATCAGCTGGTTATTGCTGATAAAGGTTCTGTCAGGATTTATCGTATTACCGGGAGCGAATCCAGTGTTATTCTTGAATCAGAAGTTGTCATCCCCCTCAATTCCGAAGATACCGGTCAGGGTGCCCTTCAGTGTCTGTATCTGCACGAAGATGGAAAATTATGGGGCGGAACCGGATCGGGTATCGTGGAAATTGGTCATGATGGAACTCTCCGGAGGATTTTTCCCGACATATCATCGAGTATTTTCGAGATATGGTACGACGAACTGCACGGTGATGTCTGCGTGCAATCGCAAGACCGGGTGATATTCATCGGCAGGGATAACCAGCTTAAAGTGTTCACTGTGCCTGAAATTAATTACGGTTTCGGGTTGAAGGGCCGGCAGATTGACGAACAGTATATGCTGTTTATTGGTCAAAAGCTAATGCTTTGGGATGGAGTCACGCTGAAACCATCCGGTCTCGATCCCGGCAGAAAAATTGTATCCGGTTTTGTTGACAGGCAGCAAAATGTATGGATCGGATTTGACGGTTCGGGCATGATGTGCGCGAAAAAACGCGATGATAAATTCGACAGATACGTACGAACCGGAATTCCAGCCCGTAAAAAACCTGTCTTTGATTCTGACGGCAGTATCTGGCTGGATGAAACACAATCCGGCATGAAATTGCTGTATGCCAGTTACCGGCCCGGGGAAGGCTCATCAGTTCCGATATCAAAAATTAAATGCTACCATCTGGAGGCCGGTATAAATGGTATCAAGTGGATGGTGGATGAGAACCGCAAGCTTGTCGGGCTGGATGAGAACGGAAGGAAAATATTTGAAAACAACACAGCAGGAAAGCTGAATGTTACTTTCGGGATAAACAGCATACCCGACGGGCGCCTGCTGCTGATGTCAGCCTCCGGTTTGAATATGTTTTTCTACGATCCCGTCACCCGGGATATGATCCGCATGCCGGAAGTGGATACCATACTGCAGAAAACTGTTTTTCCCGTCAGCTCGATAGATGCTGGTGGACTGGCCTACAGTCGGGGCTGGTCGTGGATAGCCGGTGGTGGCGGTCTGATTGGTATGAAGCCGGACTGGGACTCAAAAACCTGCCGTGTTATTCAACCTGATTTAAAGAAACTAACCGGAGAATCTGCCGAAATCAGACTGATTTTTGCACAATCCGACCGGTTTAATCCCGATATAGTATGGATCGGGACCTGGAATGGCCTGTATAAACTGGATCTGGGAAAGCAAAAGGCAGAAAGGGTATCTTCCTACCACCTTACAGAAAATGAATCGGTTTTTTGTATGGCACAGTCGGAGCCCGACAATATATGGCTTGGAACCCTGCACGGACTGGTTAACTACGGGTGCCTGACCGGGGAAAGCAAGATATTCACTGTCAGGGATGGTCTGCCTGCCGGCGAATTCAATCGCAATACTGTCGGTGTGAGCGGTGACGGCCTGATAGTTATGGGCACCGTCAACGGTTACGTGGCCTTCTATCCGTCCGATTTGATTCGGAGTGAGAAAACCGATGATGCGATAATCACTCAGGTAAACGAGGGAACCACGCCTGTACATATTGTAATCAGGAACGGAGAAATGTACATTCCGGATGTGGCATATGACTCTGCCAGTCTGATGATCTGTTTCAGTGCACTGGATTTTATCAACCCTGAAGACCGACAGTACCGTTTCAGGGTAAGCAGCAGATCGGAGTGGTTTTACAACGGATACAAGAACAGCGCTTCGCTGGTGAGTCTGCCGCACGGTACTTACCGCTTTGAGGTACAGACCTCGCTGGATGGAAGTACCTGGAGCAGCTCGAGAATACTAAACTTCAGGATACTGGCGCCCTGGTGGGCAACCTGGTGGGCGCGTTCACTGATGGTTCTCATGATTATTATCCCGGCCACCGTTATCGTCAGAAACCGGCGTTTGTTGCAGCGTGAAAAACACAGAAATGAACTGCTAACTCAAAAAAGCAGCTACGAACGGATGCTGGAGGAGAGCCGTGAACGTTTGCTGACCAATATTGCGCACGACCTGAAAACACCTATTACGCTGATTAATGGCCTGATAGAATCGTGGGGTGATTACTCAGGAAATGAAATACAGGGAATTATGGATACCATCCGGCGGCAGGGACGTGATATGAGCAGGCTGGTAAACCAGATTACCGACCTGAACAGGATCAGTAATTCCGGAAAACTGCCCATTAATCCCGTACCCATTGATCTCCACCAGTTCATTCCTGCAATAATATCATCTTACCAGCATCTGGCACGGTTCAAGGGAATAAGCCTGCAGTCAACAATAAACCCGGACCTGTCGCAGCTGGTCACCGATGAAGATCAGCTCAGGGCCATCCTGGGAAACCTGCTGTCCAATGCTGTAAAATTTACGCCACCTCGCGGCTTTATCAAATTCAGTGTCGAATCAGATGAAGACAACCTGTTTTTCACCGTTTCAGATACCGGACCGGGGGTTGCTGCAGAAGAAAGGGAAATGATTTTTCAGCGGTACTATCAATCGCCGTTTGCAAGAGAAATTGGCGGCTCCGGCATAGGCTTGTCGTATGCCGCAGAGATGGCGGGCCTGCTGGGCGGCAGTCTGCAGTTACTCGATCGGTCCGGTGACCCTGATGAAGGAGCCATATTCAGACTTTCGTTGCCGGTTGTGAAAAAATCGGCAGACAGCCCGACCGAAGAGAGTCCTGTATCGGAAACCTCCGGGGGGGTACCTGTTATACTCGTGGTAGAGGATCATCCTGAAATGGGAGAATATATTCGTCGGCTGCTGATGACCGACTACCGGATCGTTCAGGCCCGCGATGGCGCTTCAGGATTGGAAAAGGCCTTGCAAATCATTCCGGATCTGATTATTTCAGATGTGATGATGCCTGAGATGACTGGCATAGAATTGTGCGGACATCTCAGAGCCGACATCCGGACAAGCCATATACCCGTCATACTGCTCACTGCGCGGACAGATCCCGACTCTGTGCGTGCCGGACTGGAGAAGGGTGCCAACCTCTATCTGGCAAAACCGTTCGACCGCGATCAACTCAGGCATTATGTGAATAACAGCCTTCGTCTCGCGAGGCAACTCCGCGACTATTACAGAGGCAACTGGACAGGTGACGGCGGCAAGGCATCGCTTCCGGAAGGTATGCCAGCCGGACAGGAGACAGCATTTATAAAAAGCGTGAACGAAATTATTGGTGAACATTACGCCGACTCAGAATTCAATGTGGAAAAACTGGCAGCACTGCTGCACATCAGCAAAGCCCAGCTTCATCGCAAGGCAGGAGCCCTCGGAGGCGACAGTGTAGGCAATATGATCAGGAGATACCGTACCAGCAAAGCCAGGATACTGCTCTCCGAACGCCCCGATCTGAGCATTTCGGAGGTAGCCTTCGACTGCGGCTTCACAGATGCCAACTACTTTTCAACGGTCTTCAGCAAAGAGTACGGGGTATCGCCCTCAGCTTTCAGAAAAAATCTGACAGACTGATTGTGACATTGGGAGGCAATCTGAGCCGCATCTGGACAATTTCAGAGAATATTGATACGATTTTAAAGGTGGAAACCAGTGGCCGGCGTGATCTTTGTGCCATCACTGCAAGAGCGGACTGTATAGTAATCAATCCTGACCCGTACTGGAAAACCACACCAAACGGTACGAAAACAGATTAACCGCAAACCTATCCATAAACAGACACATCATTCAATTGGCAAGGATATTTTCCCTGAATGTTCGGGTCAGTTTTCTTAGAGCTGAGAAATTGATTCGGACTTCCAGGGCAAACCAGACCGGCTTTGCACCATACCCCCAACTGTGAACCCATACATTATTATGACGAGGACAGGGCTGCTCCGTGATGACGGGGCGGCCCTTGTTTGTGTTTCCAAATTTGAGAATGTGCTAAATTAAAGAATTGTGGTACAAAATCGAAGACATCTAACGGCAGCAGTTTACATCTTTGCACACCTTTTAATAGTACATATTGAATCAGATGGTAGTCAGATTTCTGCTTGTTGCATCCCTGTTTTTTGTGAAACCCAATACTGCCGGGTCGCAAAATACGATTGAACTGACCGTGGAAAACGGTTTGTCGCAGGGATTTGTCAGTTCGATAGCACAGGACAACAACGGTTACATCTGGGCCGGTACCATCAACGGACTGAACAGGTACGACGGATATCAGTTCAAGGTTTACCGCCATTCCGAAGCAGATTCCTGTTCGGTTGCTTCAGACGAAATAGTGATGCTTGCAAACGACCACACAGGAAGAATGTGGGTGGTAACGCCGTCCGGTATCCAGTACTACAATACAGAAAAAGATCAGTTTGAAACCCCCGGTGTATTCCGAAAACATTCAGCAGGGTATGAAAAAGGGGTCAGTATTGAGGGCGACAGAATAGTGGTAGCCGGCAGAGAGACCATCAGCATATTCAAAATTGTCGGCCCGGAGCCCGATAACATCCTGACGCTGCAGAAAATATTGCCGATCAGACCGGAATACTGGAACCTTGGTGGATTTAACAGTATTTACTGCGACGATGAAAAAATCCGGGTAGGCACTTACGTAGGCATTTTTGAAATCTCGGATGATGGAACATTCAGGAAAATATTGCCGGAAGTGAACGCCAGTATTTACCAGATATGTTATGATCGTGTACATAACCAGACAATTATTCAGGCAAGTCATGCAGTAATTATAGTTGACCAGAATAACAGGATCACGTCAATACCTGTAGCCAAAATGAATTACGGCAAGGGTATGAACAGCAAAAAACTGGGCGATCAGTATGTCATGTTTATTGGTAACGGGGTAAGGTCGTGGAACGGAACAGCGCTGCTGGAAACAGGTATTGCTTTTGATAAAGTAATCGTGTCCGGTTTTGTGGACCGGCAGGAAAATCTGTGGATTGGCTTCGATGGCTCGGGTATGGTATGTATCAAGAGACGAAAAAAAACGATCAACCGCGTGCTCAAGAGCGGTGAAACATCCAGCAAAAAACCTGTCATGGATGAAAATGGGAGTATATGGCTGTACAGTGAAAACAAGGTAAACGGTGAGCCGGACTACTCCGAATATTTGTCTGATGGACGTAAAACCGGTAACAACCGGCAGGTTTATCACAGGGAAGCAGGCACAGACGGCCGTATCTGGGTAGTCAACAGAAATTCGGAACTGGCATTTCTGGATAAAAACGGGGCAGAAAAAACAGTTGGCAATCCAAATCCCGGCAAACTGCACGTCACCTTCGGTATCACGGCGCTCCCCGACGGGAAACTGCTTCTGCTTTCCGCCAATGGCCACACCCTGAAGTTTTATGATCCGGCAACCGGAGTACTCTTCGGAGCTCCTGAGGCAGATCAGTTTCTGCGGCAGTCGGGCAACCCCCTTAACCAGATTGAAGCGAAGGGCAGCACTTGCAGCGACTGCTTCATCTGGCTGTCAGGAGAACTGGGAATTGTAGGATTAAAACCTGACTGGGAAAAGATGACGTGTACGGCTGTTTTTCCGAAAGTCGAAACGGTTCATAAAGATCGCGGGCCAATCAGAATGATATTTGCCCGGCCGGATGTATTTGAGCCCCGTATTCTCTGGATAGGCGCGTGGAACGGCTTCTACAAAATGGATACCCGTACCGGTGTAACCGTCGGTGTAACATCCTACCATATTCCTGAAACCGAGTCTGTTTTTTGCATGGCACAGACAGTACCCGACAATATCTGGCTGGGTACGCAGCACGGGCTGGTTTACTACACTATCAGTTCGGGAAACAGCAAGTTGTTCACCGTCAAGGACGGTCTGCCGGCGGGAGAGTTCAACAGGAATACCACCGCCACGGGGAAAGACGGAATTATCATGATGGGCACAGTCAACGGATATATCGCGTTTTATCCGGATGAGCTGAAACAGGAGGAAAAACACCATACAGTACAAATATCGCAGGTATTCAGGGGTGGGGAATCAGTAAAGACAATATTCGGGGAGGGCGGTATTTATATTCCGGATATCACCTACGATTCTGCCAATATCATGATTTGTTTCAGCTCGCTCGACTTTCTGAATCAGGATGCCCTGCAATATCGGTTCAGGGTGGATGCAAGCGAGGAATGGCTGTATAACGGTTACAAAAACAGCGTTTCACTGGCAAATATCGCCCCCGGCGATCACCTTTTTGAGGTGCAGGCTTCGCTCGGCGGCAGTGAGTGGGGCGATTCTGCCTTTCTTCATTTCACCGTGACCCCTCCGTGGTGGAAAACCTGGTGGGCACAGCTGTTCTTTATGTTGCTGATTGCGGGTCCGGCCATGGTGATCCTTCGAAACCGGAGGCTACTTCAAAAGGAAAAGCACAGAAGTGCCCTCCTGCAGCAACAGGCCAAGTATGAACAGATCCTTGAAGAAAACCGGGAAAGATTACTGACCAATATAGCACATGATCTGAAAACCCCCATAACCCTGATTAATGGTCTGATTGAATCATGGGACGATGATTCATCAGATAATACCCGGAAAACCATGACAACCCTGCGGCGGCAGGGCCAGGAAATGAACAAGATGGTGAATCAGATTATTGACCTGAACAGGCTTAAAAAAACGGGCGCATTACCTGTTAATCCCGTTCTGATTGATCTGAACCTGTTTATTCCTGTACTGATGTCGCCCTACAGGCACCTGGCAGAAATGAAGGAAATAGACCTGCAGACAGATATTGAACCGGATATTGCCCCGATTATGATGGATGAAAATCAAATCCGGGCAATACTGGGAAATCTGATGTCGAACGCTGTGAAATTCACGCCTCCAGGCGGGCATATATTATTCAGGATATACACGGGAGATGGCAAACTTCATTTCAGTGTTGCCGACAGCGGAAAGGGAGTGATTCCTGAAGATCGCGATAAAATCTTTGAACGGTACTACCAGTCGCGCAACGCGCGCGAAACCGGCGGCTTTGGCATCGGATTGTCGTATGCCGCAGAAATGGCCGTCCTGGCGGGAGGAGAACTCGGTTTGATGGATTCGGATCCGCAGTACCAGGGCGCAACTTTCCGTTTTTCAGTGCCGCTCGATAAAATCAGGGAAAATATGCCCGAATCCGGCGCCGACCATGCCGGCAACGATCAGATGGCCGATCCCTCCGAAGAGGGTCAGTTAATTCTCGTGGTGGAAGACCATCCGGAAATGGGCGATTATATCCGCCGGCTGCTTTCGGGAGAATACCGGGTGGTACTTGCCCGCGACGGACTCTCCGGGCTCGAAAAAGCGCGACAGCTGATTCCTGATCTTATTATTTCCGACGTGATGATGCCCGAAATGACAGGTACTGACATGTGTCGCCATATCAGAAATGATATACGCACCAGTCATATTCCCATTATTCTGCTTACTGCAAAATCCGACAGTGAATCGGTGAATGCAGGGCTCCGGAACGGAGCCAACTGGTTTCTGACCAAGCCCTTTGACCGGGAACAGCTCCGCCACTATGTCGGCAACAGTCTGAAACTGGCCTCGCAGATGCGCGAGTACTACCGCGGGCGCTGGACGGGCGACTCCGGGCTTTCCGAAGAACCCGAGGGGATAACCGGAGAAAAAGAGGCCGGTTTCATTCAGGAGGTCAATCAGATTATTGCCGCGCATTATTCCGACTGCAACTTCAGTGTGGAGAAAATGGCCACCCTCCTCCATGTCAGCAAAACCCAGCTGCACAGAAAAATCGGGGCACTGGGCGGAGAAAGCGCCGGATCCATGATCAGGCTGTATCGCATCAGGAAAGCGCGCACCATGCTGGTGTCAGAACCCGCTCTCACAGTAGCCGAAATTGCCTTCGCCTGCGGGTTCACAGACGGAAATTATTTCTCGACTGCATTCAGCAGGGAATACGGAATTTCACCTTCAAACTTTAAAAAAGGCCGTATTTCCGATTAATGGAACAAAATTGAAGAGATTTGGAATGATATCAAATGTATGTTGAAGGGTGTGTGGCTGAAATTTGCATGACAATTGTCATCCGCCTAAAATCGCCTTCGTCATGCAAGATCTGAAGGAACTTGTTTACATCCTTAATCAGTATCAACTGAAACCGCTGCATACCAATGGTCAGCGCCTGGAACCCGATTCCAGGCTGGGCAAGTTTTACGAAGGCCTCGAAAAAGACCAGTTCGAAACGGATGAAGAGGCAGAAGCATTCCTGTTTCCGGATGGCCGCAGTGCATCCAATTACCGCAAACTGAAGTCGGAACTGCGCGACAAACTCATCTACACCGTAGCCCTCTTCAACGCAAAAGGAACCGATTTTACCGACTACCAGAAGGCTTATTACGATTGTCACAAACTGTGGCTGGTTGTCAAAATCCTTACCGGCCAGAATGCCAACACAGCGGCCATGAACCTGGCTACCAGGCTCGTTAAACAAACCGAACGGTTCGAATTCACCCTGCTAACCATGGATATCGCCGCCTATCTGCGCTTCCAGTACGGACTGCGGGAAGGCAACGACAGGAAATACCACGAGTCGCACAGCCTGTTCGAAATCAGCAGATCCGTGTATGAAGCCGAATCAAAAGCCGAGGAATACTACACCCGGCTGATGGTCAGAACCGTCGGCAATCGCGGGGTAAACACAGAACTGGTGAGTCTCGCCGACAATTTTTACGGCGAAATAGCGCCTTTCCTCGAAAATTACTCAAGTTTTCGCCTCCATCTGTACGGCAACCTGATCGGACTGATGCGCTATACGCTGGTGAACGACTACGCTTCCGCACTCTCTTACTGCGACGGGGTAATCGGTTTTTTTCAGAGAAAACCCTACGAAGCCCGTGTTCCGCTGCAAATTTTTTTCTACCAGAAACTGATATGCCACATTCAGCTGAGGCAGTTCGAAGACGGCGCCACGGTAGCTCAATACTGCCTCGGCATCATGTATGAAGGCACTTTCAACTGGTTCAAATACCTGGAACTGTACCTGCAACTGTCCTTCCATACCGAGCAATTCGACAAGGGGGCCGAGATCCTCTGCAAGGCACTCGACCATCCGAGGTTCAGGTTTTTACCCGAACACGCCAAGGAAACCTGGCGTATCTACGAGGCATATACCCATTATCTGGTGAGCGCAGGCAAGATTTCCGTTATGGGGAAGAGACGCTTCAAACTGGCAAAATTCATCAATGAAACACCTATTTTCTCCAAGGACAAAGGCGGTATGAACATCGCTATCCTGACCATCCGGTTTATGCACCTGCTCCTGGAAAAAAAGCTGGGCAAACTGCTGGACGAAACCGAAGCGATTAAGCAATACAGTTACAGGCATCTGAATAACAAAAACACCCTCAGAAGTTATCATTTTTTCAGAATGCTCATGCAGATTCCCCTGGGCCGTTTTGAGGAAGACAAAGTCAGTGAACGCGTAAAATCCTCCCTGCAGGTACTGACTGAAACACCCCTGCAGGTGGCCAATCAGACGCATGAGATCGAACTCATTCCCTATGAGATTCTGTGGAAAATAGCCATGGAACAACTCCGCAATCAATAATTTTCCAATATAAAGTACACTAAACTTATGCTTGCCACAAACCGATTGTTTCTGAAGTGTCAGGAGGTCATCATTATTGACACCACTTTAATCTGAACCCTGTAGCATCTGAAAATGATGTTCCACCGGGAGTTGCTTGCAGTAGCATCTCCCGTTTTTTTTATCCCTGAAACTATCATTAATCAAGCGAAAAAAACCTTTTAAATTATTGATTATCAAATTTTTGTAATTTTTTTTATTCCTTTAAAACAGTTATTCTGCATAAGCAAAACAGCGGTTTCTGTTCGCAATGCCCCGCACAGGTGTACGGACTTTTGGGCTTCGATTTGAAATAAAAAACAAATCGGCTGTCTGAATTATGAAACACAGGTTTGACAAAAGAACAGCACCCCTTTGCGCGCCGAAATGTATCATCATTGATATTACCATGGTTTAACTGTTTAAAAATCAGGTAGTTATGTTGACAAGAATTTCGACTGCACAGCAAACAATCATGATCGGCCTCGAGCTGGTCTGCGGGGTAATCTTCGGCACTCCAAGCCGAAATTGTACCGGTTCCGGCATCTGTATGGTTTCTTCCCTGCAGACTTTGCGCAGAAAGCGCTATCCGTGCGATCACGTGATGGCTTATCTGGGGCAAGGTATCAACGGAGAACTGACCATAAGGATCCCCTTTACCGCTGTTCCGGAAGCACTCCGAAGGCAATTTTTCAGAGATAAAATATTTAAGGTGGACGAGACCTTCCAGATTCCCCCATGGCTAACGAGCCCGTGGGGGAAGTACCGCATTTACATTCCGCCTGGCCGGTACGAGATTCAAAAATCTGCCGACTCGTGGATCATCATATTTCCCCAATTCCAGACTTCCGATTGTTCAACTTTTCCGACAAGAAATTAATCATCATGAAAAATATCTTTCACTCACTGGCTTCCCTGAAGCATTTCCGTCCGTTCTCTCCGGTGTTCAACACTGCCTCGGGCGCACTGACTTTACTGATCTTTCTCACGATGATTCCGTTGTCCGAATCTCTCGGACAATCGGCTCAGGTCAACCTCAGCCCGGCTCAGATACGGGCGACAGAGCGGAACTGGATCTTCAACCGCAATACCCGGATGGACTTTGGGGTGAGTGGTTCTGCGACCGCAACGATTAGCTCGTTTGGGGTACAAGCCAACTCAACGGGGGAAGGCTTTAGCACGGCGACGGATGTGGATGGGAATTTGGTGTTCTACACCTCTGCTACCCAGACGTACAACCGGAACGGGGCGGCTACTTCCAACGGTGCGATCACCGGTAACAACTCAGCTACCCAGGGGGCCATTATTCTGCCCCACCTGAAAAATCCGGATCGCTACCTGGTCTTTTTCTCTGGTACGGACGTAGGTATTGCGGCGAACGGAAACCTGCAGTATGCCGAGTACGATATGAAACAAAACAGTGGATTGGGCGACCTGGTGGTGAAAAACCTGGCTCCTAGCCCTACCGGTGCTAATATACTGACCTCTGAGGCACTAACCTACGCCCCGAACAGCACAGGAGACGGCTTCTGGGTGGTGAGCTTTGAAAATAACTCGACCCGGGTGAAAGCCATCCAGGTTAAATTTCCTACACCTGCCACAGTCAGTTTCAGCGCTCCTGTAATCAGTAACTTGAGTTCTGCTTTGTACAATGGATATGGTTCCGTGGAATTTAACAACAGCTGGTCGAAGGCCTTGTTGTTATCAGGTTCTTTTCCCAGTGGTAATCCAGGTGGAAAGCTATTTGAACTGAACTTTAATGCTTTGACCGGGGTATTTACGGAGCTGTGGAATATTAGCTTGCCGGCTCTGCCTGTTACTGGAAATAATCCGAAATACTATATGGCGGACTATTCACCAGCAGAAACCTACGCGTACGTTAGCACTGTATTTAGTGATCGTTTGTATCGCTATAACATAAGCTCTGGAAATGGGGCGACCATTCTTGGAACCCAGGAATTACGCACCCTGGCCATCAATGGAGCCGTACGGACAGGCCCCAACGGACGGACGTATGCAGCGAATTTCGAAGGAGCCAATATTGTTGAAATTGAAAACCCAGACAATGCGACGCTGGCTGGTGCTACTATCACGCCCAAGTCACGCAATGGAGGTAATGCCAGTTTTGGCTTGTCGCAAACAGCCCTTCTGATTGCGGCCGACCACGGTGATGCGCCTTCCAGTTATAAGGTATTGGCTTCTGACGACGGCCCAAGGCACGTGGTCAAGTACAATACTTCTGGCACTGCGGTATTGTCACTGGGTACATCAGTGACTTCCGAACCAGCCGGGGTAGCCTCTACCCTTGCAAACAACGATGTGGATAATGGGGTAGCCAGTTTTCCAACCATTACGGCTACCACTAGCGCTTCGGTGCTGCCCAGCTACACGGTGACGGTAGCAGTGCGCAACCTGACCGGCCAGAACGCCAACCTGGCTGCCTGGATGGACTGGAACCTGAACGGCACTTTTGATGCGGGCGAGCGGGCCAGTGCCACCGTGGCACCCAATGCAACAACGGCCAGCCTCGTCTGGACGAATGTAAACCTTCCGGCAACAGGAACCACTGCTGCCACCTATGCCCGATTCCGGATCAGCACGGACGCAATGAGCCTGCCGACAGGTACGGCAGCCAGCGGGGAGGTGGAGGACTACAGGATTGTCTTTGAAGCGCCTTTCGGGTGCTCCAACGATGCCTTTATGTTCCAGAATAACTCTACCGATATGTACCGCCTCGATATGGCAACCGGCTCCAGCAGCCTGATAGCCAGCAATATCAACGGGGCCGGAGCAACGAATAGTATCAATGGCGTAGGTTATAATGTGAAGGACGGATATATGTGGGGATGGGACAACAACGTCAACAAGGTTGTTAAAATTTATTTGAATGGCTATGTGGAGTATTTTACCGTGGCGGGTATGCCGGCCAATCCTGATTTTAATGCGGGGGATGTGGATTTGAACGGGGTTCTGTACCTGACAACCAGTTTGACTACCACGATCTATCGGGTGGATGTGGATCCGGCATCTCCAACGTTTTTACAGATGTTGTCGTCGCTCACCGCTACAAGCAGAAATTTGGGAGACTGGGCATTCAATCCAATTGATAATCAGTTATATACGATTTCATCAATAACAGCCACCAGTCCTCTTAGTGGCGGGCAACTGGTTCGCTACAATCCGGTTACGGGTGCTTCCACGGTGCTTGGCACAGTAAGTGGCGCCAGTATTACAGCTACCGTTTCCGGCTTTGGTGCAGTCTATTTTGATGCGAACGGAGCTATGTACGCTTATGCGAATATCACCGGGCGTATTTACAAGATAGACAATGTGGCGACTGGCAATACAGTGGCTACCTTATTTGCTACAGGTGCAGGCAATTTAACAGATAATGACGGTGCGCGCTGCGCCACTGCCCTGGTCTGTACGAATGTCGCGCCGATTCCAAGTCCTTCGGCGGTGAGCAACTGGTGTCCGGCCACTACGGTCAACCTGACCAGTCTGCAGCCACCGGCCATCAGCGGCTTTTCGTACCAGTGGCGCACGGGACCAACCACTTCCAGTCCGCTGGTCAGCAATCCGGCTGCTGCGGGGGCGGGTGTTTATTATTTATTTTCCAAACAAGACGGGGTGGAGTGTTACAGCCTGGCCTCCGAACCGGTAACCGTCACCATCAATACCTGTACCGATACAGACGGGGACGGTATAACGGATGCGGTGGATATAGACGATGACAACGACGGGGTGCTGGACAGTGCCGAGTCTCCCGGTTGTTATTTCGCGGCTGCAGAATGGAACACAGAGGACAAATCTGCCCTGGTACGGGTGAGTTCCGGACTGTTTACCCTGGCGCCCAATACCGATTTCGGCAAACTGACCGATGATATCGGCAACGTGGCAGCGGTGCAGTTTGTAACGGCTACTGCACAAAGCCAGCTGAACAAGGAACTGTTCAGGGTGGAGTTCAGTTCGCCCTTGCGTCTGGATGCCTGGTATATTCAGAAAAACAGTGCTACCCAGATTTCCGGTGGCAATGTGATGCTGCAGGGCTCCAACGACAACAGCACCTGGACCGACCTGTTCACGGCGGCGGCCAATCCGGCCAATGCGACCAACGTGACAGCCAACGGAGCCGTGTCACTGACCAATTCCAATAAATTTACAGTGGCCACCAATGGAGCGGCCTACCGCTATTACCGTATTTACGGTGTAGCAGCGGCCAATGTACTGGCCGGTATTGCCACGGAGATGTATTTCGACGTGCATACGGCAAGCTATCAGGCTTCCTACTTCCCGAAAACCACCTGTACGAATGATACGGATGGTGACGGTATCGTGAATCAACTGGACACCGACTCCGATGGAGATGGTTGTTCGGATGCGCGGGAAGCGGGTGCTACGACCAGTACTACGGCCAACTACACCTTCCCCGGCCCTTATGGTGCCAACGGATTGGCGAACAGTGTAGAGACAGTGGCGGAGAGCGGGGTAGTGAATTACAGCTCTACTTATGCCGCTTACGCTGTTGCGGGTTCACTTAACTTGTGTTTGGATACCGATGGGGATGGAATAGGGGATTTGATCGATGTTGATGACGACAACGATGGGATTCCTGATGTGACCGAGATTGCCGCCTGTGGGGAGGATCTTACCTTTGATTCCAATATCGAGCTTGGTATATCGGGCTTCTCCATCTGTACTGGATCAGTAGACGGACCTGGAACCAATTTCTGGGGAACCAATATCGCCCCTTATCAAGGTACGAGGTATATCGGTTTTCACATGCCAGAAGTGTTTTCAATAGATTTAGGTACCAGTCCAACGCAGGCTGGGGTACATTATGCAGTGAACCTGGCAACCCATGTGGCGGCCATCAATCCATGGCCGGGGAATAATCCAGCGCGGGTAATTGTATATGCTTCAAACGGATGTGGTCTGACCCAGTTGGTAG
>CAIYFY010000167.1 GCA_903925535.1 uncultured Bacteroidota bacterium
CGTCCAGACACCCCTGCTGCGGTTCGTAGCAGGAGTTGGCAGTCAGGGCGATAATCAGCCCGGCGATGAACAGTGGCAGTCGGATGGGCATCAGATTTGTTTCATCATTTGCTTGATAATCTGTTTCACCTGGGAGGAAAACTCCTTCTCCAGAATCCAGAATCCGTAATTTCTTTCCTGACGAAGAACGGTGAGCACGGGTTGCCCGACATACTTCCCGAAATTGAAAACAATGGTACCATCAGGCTGTACCTTCAGTCGCTGGGTAGCGTCGAGAAAGTTCAGGTCGTTGGTGAAATCGTGCAGTGCCTGGACGTCGTTTTTGATGGGTGCCGGCACCACATTACCCTCTTCATCCGTCAGGTCCTTGCCTTCGTATGCTTCCAGCTGACCGTGCAGCACTTCGATCGTCGCGCGCACGTCGGCGAGCGCGTCGTGCGCATCCGCGAGTTCTTTCTGACAGTAGAGGCGATAGGCGGCCTTCAGGGTGCGCGGTTCCATCTTGTAGAAAATACGCTGAACGTCTATCAGGCGCCGTTTCGACACATCCAGTTCCATTCCCGCGCGGGCGAATTCCTCCATCAGCATGGGTACATCGAACCGGTTGGAGTTGTAGCCCGCCAGATCGGCATCACCGATGAAATCCCATATCTGCTGAGCCAGTTGATGGAACGAGGGTTTGTTTACCAGGTCCTTCGGAGTGATGCCGTGTACCATCATGGCTTCTTCCGAGATGGGAATACCCGGATTGACGAGGGTGTAAAGCGTTTCATCGGGCCGGCCGTCCTTCCGGAGTTTCACCATGGCGATCTGTACGATACGGTCGCGTATGACGTTCAGACCGGTGGTTTCCAGATCGAAGAAGACCAGGTCGCGTGTGAGATTTATCCTCATTTCTGCTGCTTTGTATCATCGAGGAGATCGTCGTCGAGCAGCCCTCTTTTACGCGCCGTTTCGGCATAACCGTGCAACTGAACCGGTTTTTTCGCCCTTTTCTTCATGCTGATGTTCAGCATTTCTGTGAAAAGAGAGAAGAATATGGCAAAATACAGGTATCCTTTCGGTATCGCACCCTCGGTGAAGTGACCAAGGTGGGCCGCTTCTGCAATGAGCGAAAAGCCAATCAGGATAAGGAAAGAAAGGCCCAGCATCTGCACCGTGGGGTGCTCGTTGACAAACTTGCTGACAGGACCCGAGAAGATCATCATGACCAGTACTGATATCACCACGGCGGCAATCATCACAAACAGGTTGTCGGCAATACCTACGGCCGTCAGGATGGAGTCGAAGGAGAATACAATGTTGATCAGGGCAATCTGAAGAATAACCTGATTCAGTGCAGCCTTGCCTTTGGAAACCGACGGATCATCTTCGGAGGAATCGCCCTCCAGTTTGTGGTGAATTTCCGTGGTGGCCTTGTACAGCAGGAAAATACCGCCCAGCAGCAGGATGAGCCCCTGGCCATTCACATAGGGAAGGTGTGAAGTGTCGGCATGATCCATCCAGGGCATGGATACATAGAAAAGCGGGTCCTTCAGACCAATAATCCATGAAATTCCGAAAAGAAGGATGATTCGGAGAACCATGGCCAGGATCAGACCAATACTGCGCGCTTTGGGTTGCTGCTCCACCGGCAGCTTCGAACTGATGATGGAGAGAAAGATGATATTGTCCACGCCCAGTACGATTTCCAGCAGCGTAAGCGTGAGCAGACTCACCCATACAGCGCCCGATGTGAAATCCGGCATGGTGAATAGTAACATGTCCATTTATGTCGTGTTTAGTCGTTTCTCAAAAATCGCGCAAAATTACAGTAATTGCCAGAAGGAGGCGACAAACAATCCCGTAACTTTGCTTTAGTTCTCATAACTGTTCAAAACAATCATGAAATTGAAGAATCTGATCCTGATTACCTTGTTTTCCGGAGCGTTTGTTACCTCCGATGCCCAGAATGCTGTCAAAAAATACGCACTGATCGAGCATTTCACCAATACAAAGTGCGGTATCTGTGCCAACAGAAATCCGGCTTTTTACAGCCTGATCGGTCAGCCGCAGTATGCAGGTGACGTGCATCACATCGCTGTTCACCCTTCTTTCCCTTACAACACCTGCACCTTCCACCTGGCCAATCCGGTTGACAACAGCGCCTGGGTGGCTCAGTACCCCGGTGTGGTTGGTACACCCAGGGTAGCCGTAAACGGCCGGCTGATCCCCGCAAGCAGTCAGCTACTCCGTCAGGATACCCTGAACAAGTATGTCGGACAAACAAGTCCTGTAGCCGTACTGGTCACGCTCACGGGCAGCGGCTCATCCCGAACTGCCCAGGTGCGAATCAAAACCGTGGGACAAACACCTGCCGGCAATTACAACCTCTGTGTGGCTGCTGTCGAAAAAACCATCAACCTCACCACCTCCAACGGCGAAAGTGTACACCGCGATGTCTTCCGCGATATGATTACTCCGGTGGAAGGTATTCCTGTTACATTGCCCGCCAGCGGACAAAGCTCCGATTTCACCTACACATTCAATCTCGCGCCCGCCTGGACACCCTCCGAGATTTATGTGCTGGCTTACCTCCGCGAAACCTCCTCCAAACTGGTGCTGAACAGCGGCACAAATTTAGACCCTCAGACGTCTGCCAATCAGGAAATACCGACACAGGAGCTCGTTTTGTCTCCCAACCCGGCCAGCGAGACCTCCCGGATAGCGCTTTCGTCCGACGAACGCATCAGGTCCGTTTTGATGTACAGTGCCGATGGAAGCAGCGTGAACACGCCGGTTTCCATACAGGGGAATACCGCTGAAGTATCGGTGAAAGCACTTCAGTCGGGCTGGTACCTCGTTAGCGTACTGACCGATAAAGGCCGGTATGCAGGCAAAATAGTAGTGGAAAACCGGTAATCAGTCCTCTTTTTTGGGCACCGGATCGTAAGTAGGATGTGTACTCCAGGGGTGGCAGCGCATGATGCGGCGGGCAGCAAGCCAGGCGCCTTTGAAAAGGCCCCACTCCTGAAGTGCCCCTATGGCATAGTGCGAGCACGACGGGTCGTACCTGCACTTGTTGGCCCCGAGCAGGGGCGAGAGGAATATCTGGTAAAGGCGGATGGGCAGAATAAGCAGGTACTTGAGCATGGGACAAAGGTCGGGGGCAGGCTTCAAACCTGCAATATCAGCAGATGAAAGTCCTGAAATTATCAGGGGTAACGACGTTCGTTGACACCGGCTGATACGCCTCGACAAAAGACTGGTGAAACCTGGTTCTGGCGGATGCGTTCCATTTGAACTCCCAGGCATTGAATCTGCCGTCGGCTTCCTCCACGTAGTCAATTTCCTGCCGTGATTTGGTTCTCCAGAAATAAGATTTGCCGTGCAATGCCCTGTACTGGCGGTACTTCAGCCTTTCGCTGACCAGAAAGTTCTCCCATAGCGCGCCAACGTCTGTACGCAACTTCAGCGGACTGAAGTTTTCGAGAACGGCATTTCTGATTCCATTGTCGTAAAAATATATCTTTCTGTTACTGGTTATTTCATTCCTCAGGTTTCTGCTGAGTGGCATCAATCTGAAAATGATATACGATTTTTCCATCAAATCGAGATAGTTTGATACCGTATTCTTGTCAATACCCAGCATACGGGATAGTTCGTTATAGGATACTTCAGATCCGAGCTGCAGTGCCAGTGCCTGTAACAGCTGCCATAATATTTCAGGTTTTCGTACCCCCCGGAATTCAAAAACATCCTTGTACAGATAACTGCCCGAGAGAGAAAGCAGGATTTCTCTCTCCATACCCTGCCTGACAATTACTTCAGGGTACATACCATACACAAGCCTGGTTTCCAGTTGCTGCGCTGCATCCGTCATACCGTAGGCGTTTTCAAGTTCAGACCAGGAAACCGGATATAACTGGTACTCCCATTTCCTTCCCGTAAGCGGCTCATTGATCTGATTGGCCAGTTCAAAAGACGATGAACCGGATGCAATCACTTGAATTTCAGGCATTTCATCTGTGAACAGTTTCAGCGTGAGACCTATATTCTTTATACGCTGTGCTTCATCTATTACTACCAGCCGCTTTCCTCCTGTGAGCTGTCTCAGTGTGGCAACAGACGCTTCAGTCAGCATGGTTCGTATTTCGGGTCGGTCGGCATTGAGCCATACGCTTTCATCAGAATACTGCCTGAGCAGTATTCGCAATAAAGTCGTTTTGCCGGTCTGACGGGCACCCAGCAAAATAACAGCCTTGCCCCCGAACAGTCTCTCCCGCAATCCGGGAAGCAAATCACGTGCGATTTCCTTCATAAACATGATTTTATTCACCAAAAGTAAATACTTTTAGTGAATAAAATCCCGAAAATTACTTTTTTATTCTCCAGCCGGCCAACTTGAACACAGATACGTACTCGGATGGCACATAGAGCCTGTCTTCGGGACTGGCAATGGTATAGTACTCTTCCGGATGCAGTATTTCGGCAGAGCCGGGATTGCCCAGGTCAATCACATAGCGGTCGGGGGCTTTACCGCGACTGATGAGTCGCAACTCGAAGGGCATAATCCGGAGCGGATCGGCGGAGTTATATACACCGGCGCCCTGCGCGCGTGCCTGCGCGACGTTGCTGCGGGCATCCTGCAGTTTGCCTGCTCCCCGGATGATTTTCCAGAAACCGTCGGGACGAGCGTTTTCCTCGTCGAAGGGCCGTTTGTTCAGAAAAGGCTGCACATTGGGCCAGATAAAGTAGGGAAGCGCCCATCCCGACAGCAGCTGGCGTTCGTTATAGCTCCAGCGGGTTACGGCACGGGCGGTGACAGGATCGGAGAAGTTTTCCCGGGCACTGTTCAGGTAACAAAGCAGGCGGCCGTACCCGTCGAGAAATTCGAGTCCGAATGACATAAACAGTCCGAACTGGTCGGCACGCACCCCGCTGGTTCTGAGGTCCTGTGAGATAATTTCTTCCAGACTGATTTTGGCCTTCCGCGCATACCGGGCGTGATTGACGGCCACGCCGGTGCCATCAGTTATTCTCTTTTCCAGATCGGCGAGCAGTCCGGCACTCAGGTTCATGCCTTTTTTCCAGTTTCCCGACGTGAACAAAGTATCCCAGCCGGTATTGGAAAGACTTTTGAAGCGGGATTCACCGGGCAGCATCATGCTGACCTCGGGCGTGTCAATCCCCAGGAAGCGGAGCCCGAAGCGGTCGGCAAGCCTGACATTGACCGTATCGCCGTCGTGGGTTTTTATTTTGATCCCCTTTTCGTTTTCCGTGAAATCGGCCAGGGAGGCACTCCCGACCCGGATACCGCCCTGCAGGACGGCCAGTGATTTTGCTGCTTTCATAGTCAGATTTTGATGGCCCGGGTTATTTCTCTTTTGCCGGGTGGTCCGGGCAGCCGCTCGGTACTGAAGCCCGCACTGCGCAGATTCCGCCTGAACTGTCCCTGCGCGCAGTAGGTTACCAGCACGCCCCCATGCCGCAGGGAACGGTACATCCGGGTCATTACTGCTTCCGTCCAGAGCTCCGGCTGCGTCTGCGGATCGAAAGCATCGAAATAGATGACATCGAAAGCGGCTTCGCAAACAAAGGAGGTAATGGATTCATCCCGTTTTTCAAATGAGAATGACGGAGTTACGGCCACCTTCAGGTTCCATGCACAGGTATGCAGTGCTTGAAACATATCGCTGTACTGCCGGACTCCCAGCATTTCGGGGTAATTCACCCTGGCTGCCGTGGTGGAGTCTATCGGATAAATCTCAAGCCCGCAATAATGAACGTTCAATCCCGACTTTTCCGCTTCCAGCAGGGTCATGAAGGCGTTTAGTCCTGTGCCAAACCCTGTTTCCAGTACAGACAGTGGTTTGTCAGCCGATTTGACAAATCCAAGTCCGTGCTCAATAAAAACATGCCCGGACTCAGTTATGGCTCCGTGGGTGGAGTGATAGGTAACTCCGAACAGGGCGGAGTGCGCCGAATGAGAGCCATCGGCGGTGCTGACCAGCGATATTGATTCTGATTGATTCGACTCCATAACTATACAAAGGTACGGGATACAGCTATCCGGTGAAACCAATATTGCTATCTTTGCCATCTGACTAACATTTTTGAGTATGAAACAGCTGTTAAATCTCGTTTTTTGTCTGTTTTCGGGCTTTTCTTTCGCCCAAAGTGCCATTCATGTCATTCCTGCTCCCGTATCTGTTACAGAGGGAGCCGGATTTTTTTCACTGAAAAAGGGGGCACTGATTGGTTATGAACAGGCCGAAGGTGCCTGGGCTGCCGGTTATCTGACTGAAGAACTGAACCGGGCTACAGGTTACGGACTGAAAACAGTACAATCAGGATCTGCCGCTGTTGTTATCAGTACCGGCGCTGCTGACAAGTCGCTCGGACGGGAGGGCTACCGGCTCGAGGTAAGCACCAAAGGCGTAAAAATTGTCGCAGGTACCTCTGCGGGAGCCTTTTACGGAGTACAAACGCTTCTGCAGTTGTTTCCCGCCGAAATCAGAAGCACAACAGTCGTGCAGGGTGTGAACTGGAACGTACCGGTGGTCAGTATCACCGACCAGCCCAGATTTGGCTGGCGCGGTATTATGCTCGATGTGAGCAGGCATTTCTTCAGTGTTGCCGATGTGAAGAAGTATATTGACGAGATGGCCCGTTACAAGTACAACACATTTCACTGGCACCTGACCGACGACAACGGATGGCGGGTGGAAATCAAATCGCTGCCAAAACTCACAGAAGTTGGTGCCTGGCGTGTAGAGCGTCATGGCCGGTTCGGAGAGCGGGCAGAGCCGAAGCCGGGCGAGCCGGCTACATACGGCGGATTTTATACACACGAAGATATCCGGGAGGTTATCCGTTATGCCGCGGAGCGGAATGTAACCATCGTGCCGGAGATTGACGTGCCCGGTCACTGCATGGCAGTGCTGGCGGCCTATCCCGAACTGAGCTGTACCAAACAGCAGGTTACGGTAAATCCCGGTACCGATTTTTCAGACTGGTACGGGAATGGCACCTTTAAAATTAATGTGGAGAACACCCTGAACCCGTCGGATGAAAAAGTGTATGAGTTTCTGGATAAAGTGTTCACTGAAGTGGCGACACTTTTCCCCAACCAGTACAT
This sequence comes from uncultured Bacteroidota bacterium, assembly GCA_903925535.1. Taxonomy (GTDB): domain Bacteria; phylum Bacteroidota; class Bacteroidia; order Chitinophagales; family Saprospiraceae; genus M3007. The sequence goes on from CAIYFY010000167.1 coordinate 7,121, forward strand.
ACATGTGGGGGGCGACGAGTGTTACAAGGGATACTGGAAAGAAGATCCTGGCTGTCAGGCACTTATGGAGCAGCAGGGAATACGCCATGTGGAGGATCTGCAGGGATATTTTATGAGTCAAGTGGGACAAATCATACAGTCGAAAGGCAAAAAAATGATTGGCTGGGATGAAATACTGGAGGGAGGAATTACCCCCGGGGCAGCGGTTATGAGCTGGCGCGGGGTGAAAGGCGGTATTCAGGCGGCCAAAATGGGACATGAAGTGGTGATGACACCGACTACCTACGCCTATATTGATTACAATCAGGGAGACCAGACTGTTGACCCGCCCATATACGCAGGTCTCAGGGTGAGCAAAAGCTACAGCTTCGAGCCGGTACCTGATGGCGTGGAAGCAAAGTACATACTCGGCGGACAGGCCAACTTGTGGACGGAGCAGGTTCCTTCCCTTCGCTATGCCGAATACATGACTTACCCGCGCGCGTGGGCGCTTGCGGAGGTTTACTGGTCGCCGAAGGAGGCGAAAAACTGGAACAACTTCGCTGCCAGGATGGAAAAACACTTCCATCGCTCGGATGTTGGCGGCGTAAACTATTCAAGGGCCGTTTATGATCCGGCCGTAAAAGCCAAAAGGGAGAACGGACAACTGATGCTCGTGCTGGAAAGTGAAATCAGCGGGGTGGATATTCACTACACACTGGACGAAACCATGCCCGACAACCGCTCTCCAAAATACAGCAGTCCGGTACCAGTGCCCGACGGGCCTGTGAACCTGCGCGTACAGGCATACAGGAACGGCATACCGAGCGGTCACCTGATCACCCTGAAAAGAAGTCAGCTCGAAGCCCGGGCACAGTGAAAACAACAGAACCAATAAACACATATAATGGTAGAACACAAGGACGATCCGGTCAGGGAAGAGCGACCGGAGTTGATTGATCAGGCGCTCATTGCTCCGTATCTGAAAGAATTGTTTGGCTATGAGCGTTTTGTGGAGGGAGTAAGAGCTTTTCTGCCCGAAAAACTGTTCAATCACATCATGGAGATGAAAGACCGGGTGAACACCATCGAGGGTTTTCAGACGGACATCATCCTGCATATTATGAATCTGATCGAGCAGATCAGCATCAAAGAACTCACTTCCGGCGGACTGGAGCACCTGGATCCGGGCAAGCAATACCTGTTTATTTCCAACCACCGGGATATTGTGCTGGATTCTGCATTTCTGAATACCACTTTGTTCAAGCGCGGGTTTCGCACCAGCCAGATCGCTATCGGCGATAACCTGATGCGACACCGGATATCGGATCTGATATTCCGGATGAACAAGAGTTTCGTGGTGAAGAGAACCGGCTCCCCCACCGAACTGTACAAATACTCCGTTCTGCTTTCCGAACACATCAGAACGCAGATATCGGAGGGGATAGATTCAGTGTGGATTGCCCAGCGAGAGGGTAGGGCCAAGGATGGCAACGACCGCACACAGACCGGCTTGCTGAAAATGCTGACACTGGGTCAGCAGGGCGATCTCAAAAGTCTCTTCCGGTCGCTGAATATTGTTCCTGTGGCTATTTCCTACGAGTTTGACCCGTGTGATTTGCTCAAGGCGCAGGAATTTGTGAACAAAAAGAACAATCCCGACTATAAAAAGAGCTTTGAGGAAGATCTGCAGCATATATTGCTCGGACTGCGCGGACAAAAAGGAAGGGTGCACTTCGAGTTCGGCAAACCGCTCCGGGAGGAACTGGATGTATTTGATGAATTGCCCAACAGCAAAAAACAACTGGAAGCGCTGGCAGGAATTATTGACAAGAGTATTCACAGAAATTATGCCCTGCACGGCATCAACGAGATTGCCGACAAACTCCTGAAGGCAGACGACAGTCCTTGCTCGCGCTGCGAGGAGGGAGAAGAGCTGAAGCTCCATGACTACTTTTCACGCAAGAAACAGGAACTGCAGCATGACACGGACGAATCAGGATACCGCTATTTGCTGGGTATGTACGCCAATCCGCTGATCAACGCGCTGTCGGAGGAGTAGTTTTTTACAGGGTACGGGGCGCAGGCCTGATATCACGCTGCATTCCGGATTCTGTATTCGGAATGCAATGCTCAGGCACAGACGGAATTCAATACCCCATACCCTGTACAAACCCTCTTTACCCGTTCGCCTTCTTGTGGTCATTCAGGAACTGCGCCAGTCCGATATCGGTCAGCGGGTGTTTGAAAAGGCCCATAATGGCAGACAGCGGGCAGGTAACCACATCAGCGCCAGCTTTGGCGGCCTGAACGATGTGCAGGGGAGTGCGGATACTGGCAGCGAGAATGGCCGTGTCGTACGCCTGCATGGTGTATATTTCCGAAATCTCCTCGATCAGCTTGATACCATCCCAGGTGATATCATCCACGCGGCCGATGAAAGGGGAGAGGTAGGTTGCACCTGCCTTGGCCGCGAGAATCGCCTGTCCGGCGGAGAATACCAGGGTACAGTTGGTTTTAATGTCCATCTCGCTGAAGGTCGAGATAGCTTTTACCCCGTCAACAGTCATGGGTACCTTCACCACGATATTTTCGTGCAGTTCGGCCAGCGCTTTTCCTTCCTTGATCATGCCTGCGTAATCGGTACTGATTACCTCGGCGCTCACATCTTTGCCGGGGCCCACAATCTTGCAGATTTCGCGGTAGTGTTTCAGGATGTTGGCCTCACCGGTGATGCCTTCTTTGGCCATCAGCGATGGATTGGTGGTTACCCCGTCGAGAATACCGAGTTCAGCTGCTTCGCGGATATGGTTGAGATTGGCGGTGTCAATGAAGAAAAGCATGGTAGAGGAAGATGTTGAATGATATATCAAACCTGGTCAGTTGACCAGATGAACATGAAGTGCGTAAAAAAGCAGGGGAAACCTTGGATGGAGCGCGGAGTATGCGGGAAAGCAGTAGCATAACGCAAAAAAGTGCCGAACACACCGCTACGACCACATATCCTTGCTGCATTTCTGCCCTGGGGAGGTTTTGCAGGAGCTGGTCGTCCGGCACGGCGCAAAATTACGCCATTTTTTGAATACCGGAAGAAATAAGTAATTTATTTACCCCAATTGTTCCATGGCAGTTTCCCACTCTGAATAAACGCCCGACAGGGTGGTCTTCAGATCTGCGTACTGTTTCATCTTTGATTCGGCATCTTTCTGGTTGTAAAATTCCGGATTGGCCATGAGTGCCTCCATCTTTTTTACTTCTGCTTCCAGTTCTGCGATGCGTTTTTCTGCCTTTTGCACGTTTCGCTCCAGCTGTTTCTTGTCGGCCGAGCCGAGCACCTGTACCCCTGTATCGCCGGCACTTTGTCCGCCCGATTTGGTTCTTTTCTCTACTTCACGCATATTGTCGAGTTTGCGTTTTTCGAGGAAGAAGTTGATATCGCCCAGGTACTCGTACAGTTGTCCGTCGCGGAATTCGATGGTTCTGGTGGTGAGGCCCGACAGAAATTCGCGGTCGTGGCTGACCACCAGCACCGATCCGTTGTATTCGGCGAGGGCCTGTTTGAGGATATCCTTCGACAGCATGTCGAGGTGGTTGGTGGGCTCGTCGAGCACCAGCAGGTTGAACGGGCGCAGGAGCATGCACGCGAGCGCGAGACGGGCTCTTTCACCACCCGACAGGGCCATCACTTTTTTGTCCACATCGGAGCCGCTGAACAGGAACGCTCCGAGAATAGCCCTCAGTTTGGTGCGCATATCTTCAGGGCAGCTCTGCTCCATGGTCTGAAGCAGGGTGAGTTGCGGATTCAGGGTTTCTGCCTGGTTCTGTGCGTAATAGCCGATACTTACATTGTAGCCGAGTGATGCGCTGCCGGAAGTGGCATTTTCGGCGCCAATCAGGATTTTGGCGAGGGTCGTTTTGCCCTGGCCATTTTGTCCGACAAAAGCGACCCGGTCGCCGCGGAGCATCTCGAAACTGGCATTTTCCAGCACCTTGACATCGCCGTACCGCTTGGTCATGCGTTCCGCTTTGGCTACCACTTCACCCGAGCGTGGCGCGTCGGGGAAACGGATGCGCATGGCGGAGGAATCTGTTTCGTCTATTTCAATGCGCTCCATTTTGTCCAGCTGTTTTTGCATGGACTGTGCCATTTTGGTTTTGGAGGCCTTGGCCATGAATCGGGTAATGGTACGCTCGCGATCGGCGATGACGCGCTGCTGATTTTCGTAAGCGGCAGTCATCTGTTCGCGTCGTTCGGCACTGAGTTCCATATACCGGGAGTAGGGCGCTTTGTAGTCGTGCAGTTTGCCCAGCACCACCTCCACCGTCCGGTTAGTGACGTTGTCGAGGAAACGGCGGTCGTGGCTGATTACCACCACCATACCCTGATAGTCGGTGAGCCAGTCTTCCAGCCACAGGATACTTTCGATATCGAGGTGGTTGGTGGGCTCGTCGAGCAGCAGCAGGTCGGGACGGCGCAGCAGCATTTTGGCCAGTTCGATGCGCATCTGCCATCCGCCGCTGAACTCGTCGGTGAGACGCGTCATGTCGGTGGGGGCAAAACCGAGTCCGCGCAGTACCTTTTCGGCGTCGGCCTGACTGGTTGCGCTGCCCAGGTGGTGCAGGTGATCGGTCAGGTCGCTCATCCGTTCGATGAGCTTGTTGTAGGCTTCCGATTCGTAGTCTTCGCGGGCACCCAGTTCTTCACCTATATTGTGCAGCTCCTTTTCCAGTTCGAGGATTTCGGAGAAGGCCGTCATGGTTTCGTCAATGACCGTTTTGCCCTTCGGCAGCAGCATATCCTGGTGGAGATAGCCGAGGGTGAAGTGGTTGGGTACCACCACATTGCCTTCCTGGGGCGACATTTCCCCGGCGATGATTTTCAGGATAGTGGATTTTCCGGCACCGTTTCGGCCCACAAGACCTACCCGCTCACCGGGTTTGATGACCAGACTGACGCGATCCAGCAGAATCCGGTCGCCGTATTGAATGTAAATATTTGAAAGGGACAGCATAGCGGCCGCAAAGGTAAGCATTAATTGGCAGAATCATTCGGGAGGGGGACTGGCTTGCTATCAGTGAAATCTGCATCCAGAACTTTCCTCGTAGCCGGGCATATGAAATGGCAGTAAAATCAGAAAGGCGATTTTGCAGAATATTTTACTTGAGGCTTGTTTCGAATGATGGCAGCCTTTACCTTTGTACTAAGTGCTCAGGTCACGCGAGTTAAACAGGAGTATGTTTTATTGCGTTGTTTATGATCACAAATAATCAAAAAACTGATCACATGATTCATCAGAAGAAAAACGATGTAGCCTTTATAGGCTTCTTTGCGGGTTTCTTGTTGTTCCTTGGATTGTTGGAGGAGCAAAAAAGACAAACTTTACGTCTACGTGATTTGCGTAAACGATTGGCTACAGAGAATGGCCTCGAAACTGACATGCAAAACCTTGGGAATGACTGGCAAAAAATCAAGGGTGACTTACAACAAGCCAGTGAAAAAGTCGTCGATCATGTCCGATAAACTTCCCGAACAACAGTCAAATTCCCCTCAAAAGCAATCTGGTCAGGTCTTAGTAACGGAAACATCTGTTAACTTCAGCCCTCTGCCACCAGCTCAGGAACTCGAACGTCTTAATCAGATTCAGCCTGGAATTGTAGAGCGAATTCTCAGAATGGCAGAACTTGAACAAGAGATTAGACACGAACACACCAGAGAGGTGCTGCAACTTGAAAAGCGGAATTTGCAAAGCCTTAATTTCAATATAAGGTTGAGTCTCTTTTTGGGTTTTGGTTCAGTTTTAGTGAGCACCGGAATGTGTGGGTATTTCGCTTATTTGGGAAATATCGAGGCAGCCGCAGATGCTGCGAAATGGGTAATAGTGAGTTTGGCTGCGGTATTTATTACTGGAAGATTCTTGCAGTACAAGCGAAAGGGGGAATAGAAACTTTAGTATTCTAAAGAACTATAAAGAATTCTGTTGCCGGAGTTGCTATAAAAACCAAAAACGCCCGACTGGACAACCAGCCGGGCGTTTTTTCTGTGTAGCGCGAGGGAGGCTTGAACTCCCGACCTTGCGATTATGAATCGCACGCTCTGACCAACTGAGCTATCGCGCCGTGCTTTTTCAAAAGCGGACGCAAAGGTACTGCTTCAGTTTAAATTTGCAAACCATTTTTATGAAATTTTGTCACTGCCCGGCCGGCTCTCCGTTTTCCGGATGCCTGAAAAAACTGAAAATCGTTTTTCCGTAGTTCCGAACGTCGAAGAGCATCGGATGCTCCAGAAAATCGTGGTGCGGATTGTGTTCCAGTACGAAGATGCCCTCCGGAAGCAGCAGATCGCGCTCAAAGATCAGATCGGGAATTGTATCTATGGTAGGCAGGGCATAAGGTGGTCCTGCAAATATATAGTCCCACTGTCCGGTGGCGCTGCCAATGAACTTGAACACGTCCATCTGCACGACCTTCACCTGCTCCGCAATGCCGAACTCCTGCAGTGTTTTCCGCACAAAGCGGGTGGCATCGGGAAATTTGTCCACGTAGGTAACATCCTGACAACCCCTCGATACAAATTCGTAACTGTGACTGCCGGTTCCGCCGAACAAATCGAGCACCCGCGAGGCTTCAAAGTCGAGCTGGTTGTTCAGTATGTTGAACAGCGCCTCTTTGGCATAGTCGGTGGTGGGTCTCGTGGGCCAGTGGTCGGCTGGCGGGTTAAATCGTCGTCCTTTCAGTTTTCCTCCGATTACTCTCATGTGCAAAGCAGGTCGAACCAGTAGTGAGGCGGCAGGTTACCGGCCCCGGCGGGCCATTTCTCCGTCAGAACCGGCTGTATGAATTTGATCTGTTCAATATAGTTGTACAAGCCCTGGTACTCCTCGCTGCCCGGGCGCAGGGAGCCGCTTGTATGAAGGGGAGTTCTGCGCGGATCGAGCCGGAACTGCTCGTAAATGAGCAGGGTGAAGTACAGCAGGTCGGTTGGTTTTACAAAACTGAACGAGTTGTAAAACTGCAGATGACGGTTGTCGAAGATAGCCAGTTGTGCCAGCTTGCCCCTGATATTCAGAAAAACCGAGCGTTCGTCACTCGCCGATGTGGCACCGAATGCCCTGATTAGTCCGGCTGCCTGATGCTGTACAGTACCCTGTGGCAGAATCCCGGCCAGATATGGATCAACGGCCCACACCAGGTAACAGTCATGTTCGCGAATCAGTTCATGCCCGAATTGCAGGTTGCGCGTTTCGGGGTGCAGCAGCCTGAAGTACCTGTTTACCTCTTCCTGCCTGAACAGTTTGCCGGGTATCAGGGTCGTCAGTCCGGATGTGATGGCACAGATCTTCTCCTGAAATGGCATCTGAAGCAACTCCATGTCAGACAGCTCTGCAGCCATCTCCGACTCGGGCCAGTGCCTGCCCGGTTGAGAAGGCGGGTACTCCCACATCTGCAGCGACAATACATCTCCGTCTCTGCCCAGTGCAAGCAGAGAAAAACTGTCGGTCGAAACAACCAGCCTGAGCCGACCGGCGGCAGTGTGCGCGGCATTTAACTGGGGCGCCTGAAAATGGAAGATGCAGTTATCCATATCCGGAATCGGCCGCAATTTACAGGTAGTTGACTGATTTGCAGTGAACCTCGGGGTGATATTCTTGTTAAAGTGCTTATGTCGGTGCAAAAAGCAGATATCGTGATTGCCGGAGCCGGTCTCGCCGGGCTCACTATGGCGGTGGAGATGGCAGCCCGCCCGTTTTTCGACCAGTTCAGGATTGTTATCCTGGAGCGGGATAAAAAGGCTGTCAACGACAGGACCTGGTGTTTCTGGGCTACACCCGACGAGCCGCTCCCGCCCGTTATCTCCCGCTCCTGGCCAGGTGCTCAGTTTTACGGTATCAACAACTTTGAATGCCGGCTTGGTATGCATCCCTACACCTATAATATGGTGCGTAGCGCTGATTTCTACGCCTGGGCCAAATCGGTGATTCAGCGCAAGTCCAATATGGAGTGGGTCGAGGCGGATATTGCCTCGATAGACCATGATGCCGGACGGGTTCACACCGGCAAGGGTGTCTTCGAAGGTACTTTCGTGTTCAACTCCGCCCTCCGCGACTTCATTGACCGGGAAAGTGAGGATTCCCGGTTCACCCGGCTGCTCCAGCATTTCAAAGGCTGGATTATTGAAACAGATACTCCTGCGTTCGATCCCGATGCAGTCACTTTTATGGACTACCGTATCGGACAGGGCAACGACACACGTTTCGTGTATGTGCTGCCACTCTCCGACAGGAAGGCGCTGGTCGAATATACGGTTTTCTCACCCGAACTGCTCCCCGATGAAGTGTATGACTCGGAGCTGAAGGATTATATCGGCAATCGCCTGCACATACAGACTTACAATATCGAGGAAACGGAGTTCGGTGTAATTCCCATGACCGATCTGCCGGTCAGAAACCGCGAGGGCCGCACTTTTCACATCGGTACCGCCGGCGGATTCGTGAAGGGATCCAGCGGATATGCTTTCAAAAGAACACAGCGAAAAACGGTGGAGTTCCTCAATGGCTGGGTATCATCGGGTACACCTGATGCCTCGCTCCTCCGATCAAAATGGCGATTCCGGTTTTATGACTCGGTATTGCTGCGTGTGCTCAAAAACGGACTCGTACCCGGCAGCAGTTTTTTCACCATGTTGTTCAGCAAGCTGCCTGCCACCCTGGTATTCAGATTTCTGGATGAAGACACTACCTTTGCCGGAGATGTGCGACTGCTGAGCGCGCCTCCCACACTTCCGTTCTCTTATGCGGCATTCCTGCAGATTCCCGCATTCCGACAATTATGAAATCATACACAGGCATACGCGCCGGTATCACTGGCGGAATCGGGACAGGCAAAACCACCGTCTGTCGCCTGTTCCATGACTTGTTCGGAATACCGGTGTACTACGCCGATGAATGGGCCCGCCGCCTTGTTACTGAAGATGAAGCGCTGGCCCGGGAAATCAGAGAACTGCTCGGTGATCAGGCTTACCTGCCCGACGGGAGTTATAACCGTCCCTATGTAGCCTCTGTTGTGTTCGAAAATACTGAAAAACTGGCTGCCCTGAACAAACTGGTGCATCCCGCGGTAGAAAAACACAGTCTGCAATGGCACCGCGAACAGGTGTCGGCAGGGGCACCCTACACCCTGAAAGAGGCAGCACTGCTCGTGGAAAGCGGCGCGTGGAAATACCTCGACTTCCTGATTGTCGTGACAGCACCCGAAGCGCTGCGCATCGAAAGGGTCATGCAGCGCGATAAAATCAGTGAAGCGCAGGTGCGCGCACGCATGAAGAATCAACTGCCCGAACCGGATAAAATCGAAAAGGCCCGGGCTGTGATAAATAACGACGGATTGCACAATCTGGAGGATCAGGTGACTGACATTCACCGACAGATAATTGCTGTTGGACAAAAAAAGTAAACAATTTCTTGCAATAAATTCGGAATCTGTTATTACCTTTGCGCCTCGAAAAAGCGAAAAGCGATTTAACAAAAATAACTGCCACCGCGCGACATGAAAAAAGATATCCATCCTGCCAGCTACCGTACGGTTGTTTTCAAGGACATCTCC
>CAIYFY010000168.1 GCA_903925535.1 uncultured Bacteroidota bacterium
CTCGTTACATCAGCCAGTCCGCTCGTGTGATTGAGCAGTTGCCGGATGGTTATATTGGGATCAATATTGTTGTAGGTGGGCAGAAAAGAGTGCAGGGAGTCATCGAGATCAAGGAGATTATTCTCTGCCAGCTTCAGCAGCAGTACACCCGTGAACAGTTTGGTATTACTCGCTATCCCGAATTCCATACCTGATGTAATCGGTGTACCCGGATGGGATATGCCGCTCGCGCCTTTCCAGGCTCCCTGCCCCGGATAAATGACACATGCCGAAATGCCTTTCAGGTTTTTAACAGTCCTGATACTGTCAATGGTATTCTGCAGTTTGCCGGTCAGAACCGGATTGAAACCCTGTGCCTGACTGAAAAACGGCAATGTCAGAAAAATGAACGCGATTGCTGATATTTTACCCATATTGATTGTTTTTATGCTCTGTTTATAAGATGTCAAAACAGAGGGCCAGTTTAATTTTGTTATGGGAGACGGTCAAAAGAAATGGTTTGCCCTTCCTTACCAGTTGAAAAATGGCAGGATATGCTGCTCTGCAAATTTTCTCGGTAGCATGTACATTAATATCGTAAAACTCCTTCTCTGAAGCAATTCCTACGTGCGGTGCGTACAGAGCTGCCGAGTGAAAAATGGTATCTGCGCCCTCAAAACTTCTTAAAAGCTGTTCGTAGTTTCTGATGTCCACTATTCGAGATGTGGCAGAAGACGGCGCCACATCAATGCCCGCTACGTCATAATCCTGGCAAAGTTGCCAGTGCAAGGCTCGTCCAATCCTTCCACTACTCCCTGTGATGAGTATTTTATGCATGTTTCAGTTGCTCTTCAAACTTTGTCAGATCAGGCACTAATCGGCAAATAACATCAATTCCGATCTCTCATCGCACAATATGCCAGATCGCTCCGTTTTTGGTATCCAATCTTTCCAGAAAGCCTTTCCCGGTGTACTCCTGCAATACGTTTTCGCAGCTGGCCCTCGGCACGCCCGAAAGTTCCGAGAACTCCCGGGCTGTGAGTGATGAATAGTGTGCGAAAAGCTTTTCCGCACTTCTGTCGTACGGATGTTTAACCGCCCCGGGATGCAGTTTCAGGATGGCCGCCTCGAAGGCTGCATAGGGTTTGGATCCGTAAATCAGCTCCCGGTTGTCTTTCGCGTCGAGGAAAAACATGGTCGGGAATCCGCGCACGCCCATCGCGCGGGCCAGTTGGAGGTCTTCCTGAAACAATTCCCGCGCCTTGCCATTCATATCTTTTTTCAACTGCTCCGGATCGAGGCCCGATTCAGCGGCGGCAGTTGCCAGGTGCTCCCACCGGGTGATATTTTTCTTCTGCAGAAAAACCATTTCCCTGATGATCCTCAGAAAATAGATCGCTTTTTTGCGGTCCTGCATCTCTGCAGCTTTGAACGCGATGGAGGGCGGGTACGACGAGTCCAGCGGATCTTCCAGCCAGACATCGCCGTCAATGGGCATATCATAGTGAATACTTACCTCATCCCAGTGGTGTGCCACATCCGACGGCTTGCTGATACCGCCGCTGTTGTAGCTCCAGTCGGGCAGCAATCCACCCATGCGGTACTCAATATCTATGTCGTTTCCGTATTCCAGTTTCAGCTTGCGAAGCTGTGGCTCGATGCCCCAGCACGATGA
>CAIYFY010000169.1 GCA_903925535.1 uncultured Bacteroidota bacterium
CCACCAAAATTATGCCAGTTTAATTAGGAAAAAAGTGAATAATATATATCCGATAGATGTAAAACACTTACTATCAGCATTTAATATGCGAAAAGTATCCTCAAATTAAAAAAATACTAACTACTTGAGCACTTGATACCTGGTCTCGACAGATCCCGGTTTCGAGCTTGAGTCCTGTTCGCCTAAAGCGGTGCCTGCTTGCTGACGGTGATATTGGGAGGCTTCATGTAAAAGGGTTCGTAATATGCCACATCCTGAAACTCGCCTGCCAGATAACTCTGCAAAGCAATTTCTCCGGCATGAGCGGCAGAACATCTGATCCTGTCCGGGAATTCGGAATATTCTCCGAAGTGCTGGTTTTGCATTTTCCGGCTGCCATTGCCGACTACCACGAGCCGACGTTCATGCGCATCGGGCACCACGCTGGTACAATAGTCCCAAACGGATGCCTCATCGAGAATGAATGGCCGGGCGGGCAAAAGCAGCTCGAGCTTTTCGTTATACAACGCCATCCATACCTCCTGCCTGCGGGCATCCAGTGCGGGGAGCAGCAGCAGCTTCCGATTGTCCTGCATTTTCCTGGCAGCTGCCGCCAGCGCAAGAAGCGTATCGAATACAACAAGCGGCTTGTCGAGAGCGTAACACAATCCTTTTGCTACAGATGCCCCTACCCTGAGCGAGGTATATGCTCCGGGTCCTCCACTAACGGCTACTGCATCAAGGTCTGCAAAGCTCAGGGAAGCTTCCTTCATGCACTCGTCTGTCAGCAGCGTAAGTTCGGCAGCATGATTACTGCAGTTTTGATTTTCCCTGAGTGCGGCGATTCGATTTTCTGAAAAAACTGCCACAGAGCAAACCTCTGTGGCAGTTTCAATTAGCAATATGTCGGGCATTATCAGCAGTACTATTTTTTACCGGTTGAGTCGGCGGCCGTGAAGTACATTACTTTGGTTAACCATTTTGAGGTATCCTGTTCTGTGGCAGGATCGGTCATGTAACTCTCAATCACCAGAGAACTTTGCCTGAGATTGTAGGCTGCGCAATATTTTTCTATGGCTGTATGGGCCTGATGAATACTGTCGTAGGCGCCATAGAAGGAAACTACCAGTGCGCGGCCTCCCGGCGACCTGAACAAGGAGAAATCTTTGGGGGCCTTGACAACGTCCTCTTTTACCGGGATACCAACGGCCATATCGGATACTCCGGCAGACTGGTCAAACGACCAGTAAATACCGGATGGCGGTCCGGTAACTGTGAGTTTTTCTTCTGCAGCTTCGCCCATTACCTTCATCAGACCGGGGCCGAAGAAGGCCTGGATACTGTCGAGTTTTACGATTCCTTTGGTACAGAAGTAGTTGGCAGCAGGAATCTCCTCTTCTACAATCTCGTATCCGTTGTACTTTTTATGTGCTATACTCTCGCAGCGGCGTTTCAGAAAGGCGAGTCCGCGCTCGTAATCGGTGCCCATAGCCTTGTCTATATCAGTGAACATGCCCCATACATTCACAGGGAATGGAAGATGCGGGTCGAAACCCCACGATACCTTCGTCTTGAGGGTATCGCCTGTCACATTGAAAAATACAGGAACAGTTGACTCAAACGGCTCAACAAACTGCAATTCCAGTTCAATCCGGTCTGCAGAGAGCGCTTTCAGTATTTCCTTCCCCTTTCCGACATTTTCATTGCCTGACCAGGAGTAGGAGGACCCGATTTCTCCGTCGGTTCCTTCATACGTCACTACAACAGCAGGATCAAGTTTAAGCCATGGTGACCATTCATTGAAATTTCTGAATAACCTTATTTGTTCGTAGACCAGTTCTTTGGGTGCATCTATTTCAACACTTCGTTCAATGTGATAGGTATTTTTGGCAAAAATGCCGAGTATACCAATCAGGGCAGCCAGACCGAGAACAAAATAGAGCAGGTATTTGATGAATTTCATGACAGTGAATTTAGTTTCAAGTGTGGTATTTGTCCGTGCCCGATTTACGTGGCATTTCAAAATAACAGTGCAAAAGTCTGAAAAACGAGATATCCAGTTGTTCTGACTTCTGTTTTTTATACGAAATCAGATAATTTCAGGACGAATCCGATCAGAAAAGCTCCAGTTGTTCTTCACCGGGCAGCAATTTGAAGCTTTTCCTGTGCCAGGGGCTCGGACCGTGGTGACGGATAGCCTCCCGGTGCGCTTCTGTTGGATAGCCCTTGTTTTCTATCCACCCGTACTGCGGATACTGCTGATGCAGATTGCGCATGGCCTCATCGCGCCATGTTTTGGCCAGCACGGAGGCGGCTGCAATCGAGGCATATTTCCCGTCGCCTTTCACTACGCACTCGTGAGGAAGATCCTTGTAGGGCCGAAAGCGATTCCCGTCAACAATGACAAAGGCCGGCACCAGCCTGGACAGGCCGTCAAGCGCTCTGTGCATGGCGAGAAAAGATGCTTTCAGAATATTTATCTGGTCAATTTCAGCTGCACTGACCTCGGCTACTGCCCAGTCGGCAGCCTCTTTTTCTATCACTTCGCGCAACAGATCGCGGCGCGCCTCCGTGAGTTTTTTGGAGTCATTCAGCAGTGGATGGTGGAAATCTGCGGGCAGAATGACCGCTGCGGCAAAAACGGGACCAGCCAGACATCCGCGACCAGCCTCGTCGCACCCCGCCTCGGTGAGTATAGTCTGGAAATGCGTGATCATACTCAGTGCACAAAGAATTTCCAGATTCCCGCAAGTATCAGGATCAGACCCGATACAATTCCGGCGTTATGCTCCAGCTTGTGCCAGTTTCCAAGTCGGAGACCATGCCAGACAAGCCACACCCAAACAGCCATGCCAGCCACCGTAGTCACAAAGTAGAATACACTCAGGGTAAGCACTACCGTTGCACCGTGGGTGCCGGCCATCAGGAAGAATGCGCCAATTTCCAGACAGGGTGAGAGAAACATGGCCAGTGCCAGTGCCGTAATCAGTTCGCGTTCGCCCAGATGCTCGCGTACAGGCGCGTGCAGGTGAAAATGCCTGTGATAATAGTGCCTCCAGATGAACACAAGTCCCAGAACGATGAGTAGCAAGGGAGCTGCGACAGACGAGAAAAGGTCCAGCCATTCACTCATCTTCCAGCCCAGAACACTCAGGGCCAGACCTATCAGAACGGTACTGACAGCGTGAGCGCTGCCGGCCAGTATCGTGATACGCACAGCTTTCGATGCACTCCAGCCATTCTTTTTACCGATCGCAACAATCGGAAGCCAGTGATTGGGGATAGCTGCGTGCAGCAGACTGACAGACAGACTTGCGGTAAGGACTTCGTACATAACAGTTTACCAGACAGATTCAGCTTTATGGTAGGGCAAAGATAATCTGTCTGGCGTACCTTTCGGACTTCTAAACCTGCATTCACTGTGAGAATTGCCTTTGATGCCAAAAGATACTTCAACAATGCCACCGGACTTGGTTTTTACAGCCGGACGCTTGTGAACGGGCTGCGGGCCTTTTTCCCGGAGAATGAGTATTTGTTATATACACCTTACATACGAAGAAATTACGCGCCGGATGATTCCGGCGCACGGTTTCCGGAGGGTTTCCCGGGCAAACTGATTCATCCGCTCTGGCGCAGCAATCTGATAACCTCCCAGCTGAAGCGCGACAAGGTGAAAGTGTATCACGGACTCAGTCATGAGTTGCCGTCCGGGCTGTCCCGGGCAGGTATCAGAAGCGTGGTTTCCATGCACGACCTGATTTTTATGCGTTATCCGCAACTTTATCCGGCCACTGACCGGTTTTTTTACAGATGGAAATACCGGAAAGCAGCGCGTGAGGCAGATGTAGTGGTGGCCATCAGCGAACAGACAAAGCGCGACCTGATTGATTATTTCGGAGTACCTGCGTGGAAGATTCGCGTCATCGGACAATCGTGCGATCCCGCATTCAGTGAATACAGTCTCGGTGGGACTCCCGGATCCAGCAGGATTCCGCTGCCACCCGATATCAGGGTGCCGGAGAGCGGTTTTGTCATAGCTGCCGGCAGCCTCACTCCGCGAAAAAACTGGGATGGACTCATAAGAGCACTGTCAATTGCCAGAGAAAGAGGCTTTGACATCCCCCTGGTGGCTGTGGGCACCGGCAACAGCGACTATGCACGATCTCTGCCCGCCCTCGCTCTGAAACTTGGAGTGTCCGTTGTCTGGATTAATCGCCACATTCCTTCCCGGGAGCTGGCTTTACTGTACAGGAGAGCGTCAGCACTGGTTTATCCCTCAATTTTTGAAGGATTTGGCATACCGATACTGGAGGCACTGACTATCGGAATTCCTGTTGTAACGAGCACCGGAAGCTGCTTCGGGGAGGTAGGCGGGGCTGCAGCGCTCTACGCCAATCCGAAGTCGGCAGAAGATCTTGCGGACAAGATCATACAGGCGACAGAAAGAGAAACAAGAGAGCGGCTCATGAGGGAAGCACCCGGACAAATCCGACAGTTTGATCTGAGAAACATCTGTGAAACCTGGAACAAGCTTTACACCGACCTGTCCGGCATGAATTCCAGGTTGTAACCATTGTGAATCCATGCCAGACGGGCCGGGCAAGTTCTAATTGGCGCCTTTGACAATTTTTTTGAGCATCATACCGCTCTCTCCGGGAATTTCGAGAGAGAGCGTGTAAACCCCGGGAAGCAGTACGGGAGTCTGAACGGAAAAAGTCTGCTCACCTGACATAACATTGACCGATTGAATCAGAGATGGAGCGCCAAGTATATCCCGCAGAATCAGATTTGCCTGAAAGGGCCTTTTACTTTCGAATTTTACAGTCAGCATATCATTGAAGGGCGAGGGGCTCACCTGTACACCACTCACCTGCGTAACTACCTGGACAGCAGACTGTTCGGGGCAGGACAGACTACCGCGCCTGATTTGTCCGCGAATTTCACCGTCAGGCCAGGTTTGCGTACGAAGGATCATATACATACCGCCGTTCTCTATGGTCACGCCGTGCGTGGCGAGTATTTCGGCCTCACCGGGAATAACCGGCTTCTGCACCGAAAGTGAGTACAGGGCATCGCCGTTTTGTCCGGGATCTGCCTGACATATGAATCCGTCTGTTACATCACTGGTCAGTTTGTCGTAAATCAGCTTGTAATTGATGTAGCAATTTGCCTGATCAACCGAAGCCATCGCAACACCATATCCGTTGGAGCTAACGGGTGGCACCACCTGATTACCACACAGATCAAAAGCGTATCCTTTCCGCAAACTGTTTTTCATCTGTCCGCGGATTTCTCCGGCCGGTTTGGCTGCAGTTGGCACATTTACGTACAGATTCCCCTCCACGAGCGCGGTCATGCGATCTGCATCCAGCGGGTAAGTTTTGCTGTATACGCCCGGAGTTGATGTCAGTTCCAGTGTCTCCAGCAGTGTGCCAACCATTCCCGGGGAGCCTTTTCTGATTTCTACGGCTGCCGGAGTAATTGCACTGATATATACGGTGGAGGTAAGGCTGTCGAGGGTTGCATTCAGTATATTATGACTGAAACCAAATCCGGTGGAAGGCGTGGAAGGAACGGCCTGGGCCGAATTTACCGGTGCGAAAGAGGTAAAATAACCGAGAAATCCGACCTGTCCGCGCAGTTCACCATTCGGATAGGCGGCGGTATTTACCTGAATGTAGTATTTTCCCTCCCTGGCATCGCGGAAAAAGTTGAGAGGCAACTCGTCGAGTTCAATTTTTTCCTGAATGAAATTGAGAAAGAATTGCGTGAGGCTGTGCACCAATACCCCATTCTCGCCGGGGTTGCCGAAATAAACACCGGCCTCAGTGATCGGGCCACTGAGTCCGTCCACCAGCAGGGCCACCACAACGTCATCCGACCCGGTCGGGAAGTGTATTCCACCAAATCCGAAACTGGAGGAAGCCGCAGCTGGCACCACCTCTGACCCGGTGAGTACGGCGCGGTAATCCAGGTCCGTTTCGCAGATAAACTGTCCCCTGATTTCGCCGTCGGGATTGGCGTTGGTACTGACCGTGACATAAGCCCGGTCGGGCAGCAGGTTCTGAAGCAACGTTGCGGGCACCTCCACTTCGCCATAAAGCCTTCTGAAATTCAGTACAGGCATCAGACTGACGATCAGATCGCCGGTTTCGCCGGTTTTGCCAATATGGAGCGACACATCCGTGATATCTCCTTCCATATCAACGAACAAACCCGTCACCGATACTTTCGTCCGGTCGGGGCTATACATGATAGTGACAAGCCCGCGGGCAGGTGTGCTTACAGCGGGGATTTGTTCTTCACCCTTTAGTTCAGCGTGAAAAATAAGATGCGGCAACTGGGCAGATACTTCTGGAGAAGCGAGGAGGATCGTTAAGGAGAGCAGTAGCAAGTGTTTCATGTCAGCGGAAGAATAAGTCAGTGAGCTTCGAGCCAGTTATTGCCCACTCCGATTTCGACCAGTACCGGTACTCTCAGATTGGGCATTGCAGTGGTCATTTTTTCGAAAACAAGTGATCTGACATCATCAAGTTCATCTTTTCTTACATCGAACAGTAATTCGTCGTGCACTTGCAGAATCATTTTTGAACGCAGACCGCCCTTGATAAATGCTTCACGAATATTTATCATGGCCAGTTTGATCATATCGGCAGCCGAGCCCTGAACAGGTGTATTGACGGCCATGCGTTCGCTCATGGATCGCATCATGCCATTGGCCGAGTTGATATCGCGAAGGTAGCGCCTCCTGCCCAGCATCGTTTCGACATAACCATGTTTTCTGGCCTTTTCGACAATTCCCGTCATATATTGTCGCAATCCCGGGTACTGGGCAAAGTAATTTTCGATCAGTTCCTTCGCTTCAGTTCGTTTGATGCCGAGTTGCTGACTCAGATTGGTTGCACCTGCGCCATAAGTGATACTGAAATTGACCGTTTTGGCTGCCCTGCGCTGATCGGACGTCACCTGCTCGAGCGGTACGCCGAAGACCCGCGAGGCTGTGGCGTTGTGAATATCAAGCCCTTGCTGAAACGCGTCAATCATGGCTTCATCACCGCTTATTTCGGCAATAAGACGCAATTCGATCTGGGAGTAATCGGCAGAGAGAAGCAGATAGTTTTCGTCGCATGGGACAAATGCCTCGCGCACTTTTCTGCCCTCGGCAGTCCGTATTGGTATATTCTGCAGATTTGGTCCCTGACTGCTCAGGCGGCCGGAGGCTACCAGCGCCTGGTTAAACGAGGTATGCACACGACCAGTACGGGGATTGATCAGTGCGGGCAAGGCATCCACATACGTTGATTTGAGTTTCATCAGCGTGCGGTGCTGCAGGATATCGCTGCAAATAGTGTTGGTTAGTGCCAGTTCCGACAGAATTTCCTCATCAGTGGAGTACTGGCCCGATTTCATCTTTTTCCCGGAATAGGGCAACTTGAGGTGATCGAAGAGTACTTCACCCACCTGTTTGGGGCTGGCGATATTGAACTGGAATCCGACCTCATCGAGGATTTTTTTCTCGAGTCCGACTATTTGTTCTGCAATTTCCTTTGAATAGTCCTTCAGAAAATCCGGATCAATACGTACACCGGCGTGTTCAATATCGGCGAGCACCTTTACAAGGGGTGTTTCCACTTCCCGGAACAGCCTGATCAGTGCATCGCCGCCCTCTTCAAGTTTTGGGCTGAGCACATCTCTCAGCCGCAGGGTGATATCGGCATCTTCGGCGGCATACTCCTTGATCTGTTCGAGCGGAACATCGCGCATACTGCGTTGCCGGGGACCTTTGGGTCCAATCAGTTCCTCGATTTTAACCGGCGAATAGTTAAGGAGCGTCTCTGCCATATAGTTCATGTTATGGCGAAGTTCGGGTTCCAGCAGGTAATGAGCCAGCATGGTATCCCAGTAAGGCCCCTTCAGCTCGCAGCCATAATTTTTGAGTACGATGGCGTCGTATTTGATATTCTGGCCGATTTTTTCAGTTGTTTCATCTTCAAACAGATGCCTGAACTCATCCACCATCTTTTGCGCTTGCTCGCGCCCGGGCGGGACAGGCACATACCAGGCTTCATGAGGAGCGACACTGAAGGACAATCCGACCAGATCTGCCTGTGTAGCATCCAGCGCGGTAGTTTCAGAGTCGAAACAGAAGTAACGGCTGGCGCCCAGTTTGTCAATCAGCTCCCTGCGCTTTTCAGGAGTGTCGGCAAGATGATAGACATGACTTGTGTTGTGGATGTTGTGAACCCCTCTGGTGGCATTTCCTGTATCCGGCGGGAGTGGAGATGCCGAATCGGGCGCCGGAGCATCTTCATCGCCAAACAGACTTCCCTGTGCGGATACCGGCGATTTTGATTTGGGCTTTTCTGATTTGCGGGCAGGAGAAGCGGCTGCGCTACCGGCCAGTTCACTTTTCAGAATGGCTTCTGCCAGACTTTTGAATTCAAGCTCGCGGAAAATCTCCACCAGTTCATCCCGTTTGAAAGGTTCAATTTCAAACAGTTTTTCATCAAACTGGATGGGAACATTCACATCAATAGTAGCCAGCCATTTGGACATTCGCGCCTTGTCGGCGTGATTGGCAACGATTTCATGCTGTTTGCCTTTCAGTTTGTCACTGTTTGCCAGCAAATTTTCGAGTGACCCGAACTCACTGAGCAGTTTGGCGGCTGTTTTTTCGCCGATTCCGGGAAGACCGGGTATATTGTCCACGGCGTCGCCCATCAGCGCCAGCATATCAATTACCTGCTCTACCCTGCTGATACCCCAGCGTTCGCACACCTCCCGAGGGCCATGTATTTCCACTTCATTACCCGCCCGGCCGGGCTTGTACAGAAAGATATGTTCACTCACCAGCTGGCCATAGTCTTTGTCGGGCGTAACCATATAAGTGGTGTACCCCACCCTTTCTGCCTGCCTGGCGAGTGTACCGATAACATCATCAGCCTCGAAATTGGGAACAACCAGTACAGGGATATTCATTGCCCGTACAATTTTCTCTACCCAGGGAATACCGAAAGTAATATCCTCGGGCTGAGCCTCGCGATTTGCCTTGTAAAATTCGTATTTTTCGTGCCGGAATGTACCGCCTCTGGGATCAAACACTACGGCAATATGGCTTGGTTTCTGACTTTGCATCAGATCCCAAAGAAATCTGACAAATCCCTGAACAGCAGAAACATTCCAGCCCTTTGAGTTAATCAGCGGGCGGGAAATAAATGCGAAATGCGCTCTGTAAACAAGCGCGTGACCATCAAGCAGAAACAGTTTTTTGTCAGTCATATCATTTTTGTCCGGTCAGTCAGGACACCTGCAAATATATGTCATCCTGTGCAATCGCCTATTTTTACCCGACAATCACCTTAAAATTTGTACCTTTGGGCCGATGTGTATTATTCATTCACACCATGTAGGGCCCGTCCAATGCCTGACCGGTGTTTAATCCCTCTCTTTTTTACCATCAACCGTTTTCGATATAAAAGTGAAAAGAGTTCAAATCACTGCCGCGTCTGAGGCAGGACCGGAAGACAACCTGCTGATTCTGGCAGAGAAAGACGGACTGGACCGACTGAAAAGCTGGTTGTCGCCCCATGAATATAGTTATCTTGAACAGGGTGTATCTCGTGGAACAGGCCATTTCTTTTTCGCCAGAGAGAGCAGTGCTGTTTTTGTAAAACTTCTGAAACAGGACAAGGACGACTATGCAGCGCGGGAGGATGCGCGACTGGCGGGCAGTGATATGCTGAAGGAACTGCGCCATTACAAAACAGATGTTATTACGATTCGAAACGGCTGCAGTACCGATCGCAGTCTGGACTTCGCGGAAGGCATGGCTTTGGGCAGTTACCAGTTTCTCAAGTACTTTTCGGATCCATCCAGGCGGGAGAAACCGCTGCGCGAGATACGGATTGAAGGTAGCGGCGAGACACTCGGAGAAATAAACACATTGCTTGACGCTGTTTTCATGACCCGGGATCTGGTGAACGAGCCCTGGTCGCATCTGAATACCCTTCAGTTTGCCGGAGCCATCGGAGAGGCCGGAGAAACAGCCGGATTTTCCGTGGAAATATTGGAGAAAGAACAGATTGCCGCGCTCAAAATGGGTGGATTACTGGCTGTAAACAGAGCCAGCACCGTACCTCCGCGTTTTTGCATACTGGAATGGAAGCCGGCCGATGCCGGCAATGAAAAACCTGTAGTTCTGATAGGGAAAGGCGTGGTTTATGATACGGGCGGTCTTAGTCTGAAACCTTCCGACGGAATGGACTACATGAAATGCGACATGGCAGGTGCTGCCACCGTAGTTGGAACTATGTCGGCTGTCGCACGCATGCACATGCCTTTGCACGTAATAGGCCTCATTCCCGTCACCGACAACAAGATTGGCGAGAACGCCATTGCGCCCGGAGATGTGATAACCATGTCGTCGGGCACCACCGTTGAAGTGGTAAACACAGATGCCGAGGGCCGTCTGATCCTGGCGGATGCACTTCATTTTGCCCGGCAATATGATCCGGCTCTGGTTATTGACCTGGCCACCCTGACAGGTTCGGCGGTGCGGGCTCTGGGCAACCAGGCCATCTGCTATATGGGTACGGCATCGAAGAAAACCAAGGCAGAACTGGAGCGAAGCGGTTTTCACACTTATGAGCGGCTCGTAGAGCTCCCCCTCTGGAGAGAATTTGGCGACGACCTGAAAAGCCACATTGCCGATCTAAAAAATGTAGGATCAAGCAATGCAGGGATGATTGCAGCCGGTAAATTTCTCGAACATTTCACCAAATTTCCATGGTTACACCTTGACATTGCCGGCCCTGCCTATCTTCGCACCGCAAACGGATACCGGACAAAGGAAGGAACCGGCATCGGTGTCCGTCTGATATATGACTTTCTGAAAAATTTTGTACATGAGTAACATCACTATCGGCATAACCTGCGGCGACATCAATGGCATCGGCCTTGAGGTCGTATTGAAAGCGCTGGCAATCAAAAAAGCAGGACCAAACTTCAAGACTATCATTTATGGTAGTTCCAAGGTGGTAGCATACCACAAAAATATCATCTCGGAGGAAAACGTACAGTTTCATGTAGTAAACAGTCCGTCGGAAGCGCAGGCAGGTCGCATCAATATCATCAACTGCTGGGGCGACAACGTCAACATCACGCTTGGCAAGCCGAATGAAACGGGAGGAAAGTGTGCTGCGGATGCGCTCGCTGCTGCGGTACGCGATATGAAAAAGGGCGAACTTGACGCACTTGTGACTGCGCCTGTCAATAAAAAAGCCATGCAGATGGCCGGATTTGCCCATATAGGACACACAGAATACCTCAGCGCCGAGTTCAAGGGGCGCGATGCGCTGATGCTCATGGTGTCAGACAGTCTGCGTGTCGGTCTGGTAACCAACCACCTCGCCATAAAAGACGTTGCTGCTGCCATTACTCAGGAAAAAGTCCTGAGAAAAATTCTGATTATGGCAGAGACCCTGAAAATTGACTTTAACATCAACAAGCCGACCATCGCGGTGCTGGGACTGAATCCTCATGCCGGCGACGAGGGTGCCATTGGTCAGGAAGATGAGAAAATAATACGTGCCGCGGTAGAGGAAGCCAAATCCAAGGGTGTTCTCGCATTCGGACCGTTCCCTGCAGACGGCTTCTTCGGTTCAGGTCAGTACAACAAATTCGATGGAATACTGGCCATGTACCACGATCAGGGACTTGTGCCTTTCAAAGCTCTTTCTTTCGGCGCAGGAGTAAACTATACTGCAGGACTGCAGATTGTGCGCACTTCGCCTGATCACGGGACAGCCTATGACATAGCAGGAAAGGGAGAGGCTGACGAAATTTCATTCATCAAGGCGCTTTACCTGGCAGCCGAAATTGTGCGCAACAGGAACGAATACCTGGATATGCATGCCAATTCGCTGGAGCGCAGGAAGCAGAAAGCGCTCATCAGCGAAACCGGCGATGATGAAGAAGTAATCATGCCGGAAGAATAGTCCCTCTGAAACAAAAACTGATCTTATGAATATACTCGGCATTGATGTGGGCGCCTCAGGCATCAAGGGAGCCCTTGTCGGTTTACAAAAAGGACAACTCTCCGGTGAGCGTTATCGCGTACCAACGCCGCAACCCTCCACCCCGCATGCAATGGCTCAGGCCTTCGCCGAGATTGTCAACTTTTTTGAATACAGCGGACCGGTTGGCTGCGGATTCCCGGCCATCGTCAAAAATGGCACTGCCCATTCTGCTGCCAATATTGACAAAAGCTGGATCGGAGTAAATATCCAGGATGTATTCAGCGAAGCGTGCGGATGCCCGGTATTTGCTACCAACGATGCCGATGCGGCCGGCATGGCCGAGATGAGATTCGGCGTCGGCAAGGGTGAAAACGGTCTCGTTATCATGATTACCATTGGCACTGGCCTTGGCAGCGTGTTGTTTTACAACGGAGAAATGATCCCCAACACAGAGTTGGGACACCTTATCTGGAAAAACGGCAATATTGCCGAACACTACTGCTCGTCAGGAGCCCGTTCGAGACTCAAGATAAGCAGAAAAGAGTGGGCGCGCAGATTCAATGAGTATCTTCAGCATCTTGAATTGCTCTTCTCGCCCGATCTCTTCATTCTGGGTGGAGGAGAAAGCAAACTGTTCGATCAGTTCAGTGAGCACCTTCATACCCGGGCCAGAATAACTCCCGCCAAAATGCTGAATAACGCAGGTATCATTGGCGCAGCCAGTTACGCATCGGAAAGCAGATAAATACTTCGCATGGCACTCATTGCACTCGAAGGAATGAAATTTTACGCCTTTCACGGCGTGTACGAAGCCGAGCGGGTACTCGGCAATGATTACGTGGTTGACGTAATCGTGGAAACAGGTATTGCTGCTGCATCTGCCTCCG